>NZ_BCAG01000002.1 GCF_001293685.1 Desulfatitalea tepidiphila
TGACCGGTGACATCTCCCTGCTGGATGGTCTCAAGGCCATCGGCGGCGCGGTCTACGATTTTCTCGCCACCCCGTTCCGCTGGGCGCGGGATGTGGTGGTTGGCGTCTGGAATTTCATTTCCGGGATCTTCACCTCCATCGGACGCCTGGTGGCTGACGCTGCCGGACAGATCGGCCAGGCGATTCTGAATCTGCCGATCATCAGCACTCTGCGGGATATGTTTGCCACCGTGCGCTCCTTCTTCGCCGGGGATACCACCTTTTTCGAGGCGGGCAAGAAGCTACTGATCACCCTTGGCGAAGGGATCTGGTCGGCGGTGACCTATCCCTTCACCATGCTCAAGAACGCTTTGGGTAAGCTGCGCAATCTGCTGCCGTTCTCCGATGCCCGCGAGGGACCACTCGCCAGCCTGACCGCCTCCGGCTCCGCACTGCTCAAGACCCTCGCCGACGGCATGAGCCTTACCCAGTCGCTGCCCGCGAAAGTGTTCGGCTTCGCCGCTCGCGGGATTCTCTCGGTCGCTGCGGGAGCCTGGCAGCAGATCAAGACGGCGGGCGGAAACCTCATGGACGCTGCCTCGGCTCCCTTCCGCATGGCTGGGAAACTCTGGGATGGGTTGACCTCCGGGGCTCAATCCGTCGCGGCCAAGGCCGGTGCCATCTTCGGCGGTCTCAAACAATCCCTGTTTGGCAACACGCCCGAACTGGCGCTCACGCCGCCCCAGGTCAATGCCTGGGACGCGCTGGCCACAGGAGCCGTCAATCTCCGCGACCGGATCGTTGCCACGCTGTCTGCCGTCCCCGGGGCTGTCGGTCGAATCTTTGCCAGTGCCGGTACCGAGGGGCAATCCCTCTGGCAAAGGCTTTCCAGCGGCGCGAGCGCGGGCATCCAGGCACTCAAGGATCGCAGTGCCGGGATCGCCAACGGTTTGCTCTCCTCCGCTCGTGCCATGCTGGGAGTTCGGACCCCGATTCCGCAGGTGGGCGAGCAGAAGCAACCGCTCAAGACCGCGCAGCCCGCCGAATCGATTGGGCAACGCATCATCGAAAATGTGCTGAGTCTCGTGCCGCGTCTGGACGAGCGCCTGGTGCCCAAGGCCCTGAGCGCCATGCTGATGCTCCAGCCGGTCATGGCCAATGCCGCGCCGCCTCCGCAACCGATGAACGGCATCGTGCAGACCGTCGCAGCGGCCGTCGAGCCGGTAAGTAAGAGCTATATCCAGCCGTTCGCGGTGGAACCGCCACTGGAAAACGGAGATGCCTCTCTGGCTCCAGCCGGGATCGAGCGGCGCATGACCGCCGCGCCGACTCCGATAGCGAAGCCCCTGCAATCCGGACTCATCGAGACGGTGCCTTCCGAACGGTTGATCGCTCCGGCCCGCACCGCTCCCGCGACACCCATGCGCGGAGAGGAAGCCGGTCCGGGAGTGCGCGAACTGCTGGAATCCTTGCTCTCGCGCCTCGATGGCCTGGCCGACCGACCGGTGGAGCTGAGCGTGACCACCAACATCGATGGCCGGAAGGTGGCCGAGGCCGTCTACAAGGACCTGCGGGAGCGGAAGATCAGAAACTACGAAACCCTGTGAGAGGACCGATGAAACGCATCTTTGTCTGCAGCCCGTTCGCGGGCGACATAACCCGAAACGTGAAGGTCGCTGAGGCACTTTGCCGCCACGTCATGAGAAGCGGTCACGCGCCGTTCGCGCCGCACCTGCTGTATCCGACCTTCACCGACGACAGCGTTCCCGAGCAGCGGGAGATGGGCATCGCCTGCGGCCTGGCCTACATGGAATGTTGCAACGAGGTGTGGGCGTTTACCGGCAACGGTATTTCCAGCGGCATGCGGCTGGAACTCGACCGGGCCGGACAACTGGGCAAGCCGATCCTCGAGATCGCCGAGGTGTAAGCAATGGCCTGGGATCAACAGCCCATCAAGGGATATCTGGTAGACGCCGACACGGGGGAGCGGCTCGAATTCCAGTACAACCCCAACTCCATCAGCGACGAGAAGTCGACCGACTACGCGACGATCAAGATCCCCGGCATGAGCCATCCGCGTTACCAGTACGTCGCTGGGGAACCACGCCGGATTGCCTTCAAGGTCGAGCTGTTCAAAGGGCCGGTAAAGCAGAAGGTCGACTGGCTCCGCTCGTTGCAATACCCGGAGCATGCCGGAACCATGCTCAAGAATGCGCCGCACCGCGTGCTGCTCATCTTCGGCGATCTCTATCCCGGCGTGACCTGCATCGTCCGGCAGGTAAAGGCGCGGTTCTTCGGCCTGTTCGACCGGGACAACCTGCTGCCGCAGCGGGCCGAGGTGGATATTGTCCTCGAGGAATACGTGGACCGTTCCATCAACTGGTCGGAGGTGCGCTCATGATCGGCCGTGATTCCCGCTACGCCCGCAGCATTCTCTACCGAGACAGCGACGGCACCTCCCTCGGCATGCGCCAGCGCATCGACACCACCCCCAGATACGACGACCGCCTGCACACCGTGGTCGAAGGCGACCGCCTGGATCTGCTCGCGCACCGCTATCTGGGCGATGTCCGGCTCTGGTGGATCATCTGCGACTACAACGACATCTTCTTTCCGCTGGAACTCGAGCCGGGCCTGGCGCTGCGCATTCCCTCCCGCGAACATGTTCAAATGCGCCTGCTCGACTGAGGTTTCCGACACCTCGCCATGCCTTCCGGTAAGTAAGCAGGGAACTGCGAACCGCCGGAGAGACGCATGGATCTGGATACCTTCAAGCCGACATTTCTGATTCAGATCGAGGGGCAAGCCCTCTCGAAGGACATCACCCAGGAGATCACCTCGTTCGTCTTCACCGACAACGAGGAGGAGCTGGATATCCTCGAACTGTCGGTGACCGACCGCAACCTGCAGTTCGTCGATGATCCTCTGTTCCAGGAAGGTAATGAGATCGTGGCCCGCTTCGGCTACGTGGGGAACCTCTCTCCGCGTAAGAAGGCGGTCATCAAGGACATCGATTACGATTTTCCGGAAAACGGCGACCCGACCATCCGCATCAAGGCCTACGACAAGGGCTTCAAACTCGCGGGCAAGGAAAACCAAAAGGTCTGGCAGAAACCCGCTCCCGGCATCCTCTATTCGGAAATCGCCGAGCAGATCGCCGCCGCCAACGGCCTCACGCCGGTGGTTACGGCCACCAAAGGCAACCATCTCCGCGTCACTCAGAGCAACATCTCGGACGCCCAGTTCCTCAAGGAGATGGCGGAAAAGGCCCGCGACCGCGATGGCGACGGTGTGAGCGGCTATGTCTTCTACGTCCAGGACGACGAACTCCATTTCCATCCCCGCGAGCTCGACCAGACGCCGCTTCTGACCCTCGAATATTTCACCGACACCAAAGGCCTGTTGCGTTCGTTCCGTCCGAGTACCCAGTCTCAGGGAGCCAAGGGCGCGGGTGTCGAGACCAAGACGGTCGGCGTCGACCCGCGCAAGAAGGACGTGGTCGAGCACAAGGCCAACAACGCCACCACGCCCGAGCGGACGGCCCTGGGCAAGCAGACCTATCTGGTCGACGGTAACACCGGCGAAGGCAGCTTCAAGGAACAGGAGACGGGGCAGATCGTGCCCAGCTTCGACCGTTCCGAAGGCTTTCACGAAGAGCCGCGCCAGGAGCCCGCCCAGGACAGCGCCGAGGGCAAGTTCCGCGAGGCCGAGCTGCGTCAGGTCGAGGCGGACGCCGCCTCCATCGGCATTCCCCAGCTTCGCGCCAAGAAGAACGTCGAGATCAAGGGCGTGGGACGGAAGTTTTCCGGCATCTATTACTGCCACTCGGTGCGCCACAGCATCAGCGGCGCTGGCTATCTCTGCGAACTCAAACTCAAGAAGAACGCTCTCGGCAAGGGCGCGGGCGACAAGTCCGCCGAGTCCCAGGGCAAACCCAACGACAAGGAGGCCCCGCCCACGGCGCAAAACGAGCCGCCAGCCATGGTGACCATCGACGCGGACTCCGGCGCGGTCACACAAGGAGGCGGCAATGGGTGATCTCAGCAAGAATTTCAACCGTTCGGAATTCGCCTGCAAGGGCAAGAACTGCTGCGGCCATTCGGCTGCGGTCCATCCCGACCTGGTCGACGCCCTGCAGGCCTTGCGCGACCGCATCGGCAAACCGCTGTCCATCACCAGCGGCTTCCGCTGCAACCGGCACAACCAGGCGGTGGGCGGCGCGGAGCAGAGTTTCCACACGCTGGGCATGGCGGCCGACGTGAGCTGTCCCGCTGGCGTTTCGCCTGACGCACTGGCGGTCATCGCCGAGGAGATCCCTCTCTTCCGCGAGGGCGGCATCGGGGTCTACGCCTCCTGGGTCCATCTCGACGTGCGCCAGTCGGGCAAGGCGAGGTGGCGGTCATGAGCGCCCAAACCAAGACCCTGTTTTCCGGCACCGCGCTGGGTCTCTCCGGACCGCTTCGGGTGGAGATCCTGCCCAATGGAATGACCGCGAGGCTGACCCAGCCGTTCCGTGTCCGCACCGGCGCTGGCCGCATCATCGAAGTGCCCGCCGGGTTCGAGACAGACTTCGCCTCGGTGCCGCGCCTGTTTTGGCGCGTGGTGCCGCCTTGGGGACGATATTCCCCGGCGGCCGTCGTTCACGACTACCTCTACCACACCGGCAAGGTCTCGCGGCTTTCGGCCGACCGCGTCTTTCTCGAGCTGATGGCGGCCCTGGGCGTGCCCCTGTGGAAACGGCAGATCATGTATTGGGCGGTTCGCCTGGGCGGCTGGCTGGCCTGGGACACCAGTCGAAAACGGGAGACGAAGCATGCTTGAAACCCGCGACCGTCAATCCGAAGAGCGCTACCGCAACCGCTGGTACGGCAAGTACCGGGCCTTCGTGCGCGACAACAACGACCCCGAACGCCTCGGCCGGGTCCGCCTGGAAATCCCCGCCGTGCTCGGCAGCGGGCGGGAGAACTGGTCCGAATGGGCCGCTCCCTGTTTTCCCTACGGCGGCAACGACGACACCGGCATGTTCCTGGTCCCCGAGGAAGGGGCCTCGGTCTGGGCCGAGTTCGAGGGCGGCGTTGTCCAGTATCCGATCTGGACCGGGGTTTGGCTAGCCAAGAGCAATCCCGGCGAACAGCCCGAGGAATCCAAGCGCACCTGCGCGAATGCCTTTTGCCATGACTGCGAGGACAAGGTCGAACATCAGGCCAACCGGCACGACGATCTCGAACACAAGAAGTACCACGGCCATCCGCCGTATTACTGCCCGCGACTGAAGGTCCTGCTCAAGACCGAAACCGGCCACACCATCCTGGCCGATGACCGCGACGGCGACGAGCTGCTGCGCATCATCGACCGTGCCGGACAGATCCTCACCATGGAAGGGAAGGTGAAGCCGGAGATGCAGAGCGGCAACGCTCTGCGCCGAGGCACGAAGGACGCTGAGAAAGGCGACCAGCTCGACATCGCCTCGCAGATCGTCGGCTCCCGTGCCCGCATCCAGCTCACCGATCTCTGCCGCCAGCAGGTGATCCTCGAAGCCTGGCAGGACAAGGAGAAGGTCCACATCCTCTCGTGCGACAAAGGCCGCTCCCGCTGGCAGAAGATCCTCATCGATACCACCAAGGGTCGGGAGAAGGTTCACATCTGGGGACTCAACGGCACCCAGGAAATCCTCGTCGATTCCACCGCCGCCGCCGAACAGATCCGGCTGACTGACAAGGCCGGTCAGGTAGTGCGCATGAACGCCGCGCCCGGCCAGGAGAGCATCAGCGCCACCGACAAGTCCGGCAGCCTTGTGTTCATGGATGGGGTAGCCGGAAACATCATCATTCGCTCGACGAACACCGTCTTGATCAACACCTGAAGGAGAAACCATGCAACCACTCGTGACAATCGTCACCACCTACTACAACAGGGCCGGGTTTCTGAAAGAGACTCTGCGAAGCCTGCAACTGCAAACCATGACCGATTGGGAGGCCATTCTCTGGAACGATGGCTCGACCGACAACTCGGAAGAAATCGCCCGGGAGATAGCGGGAACGGATTCCCGCTTCCGGTTTTTCGGCGGCGAGCGCATCGGCCACACCCAGTCACTGGTTCGGTCCTGCGCTGAGGCACAGGGGCGCTACATAGGGGTTCTCGACAGCGACGATTTGCTCGAACCCACGGCCCTGGAAGAAACGACCGCCATTCTGGAGAGCCGCCCCGAGATCGGTATGGTTTATACGGATCATGTGGTGATCGACGGCAACGGCCAGCGACGCGGACTCGGACGCCGTTGTCAGATTCCGTTTTCCAAGGACCGCATGTTGCTCGACTTCATGACCTTCCATTTCCGGCTGATCCGGATGGAGGCCTTCGCTCAGGTCAAAGGATTCGACGAGACCTATCCGTTGGCGATGGACTACGACCTGTGCCTGCGGCTTGCGGAGGTGACGGAGATAGAGCATCTGCGCACACCGTTGTACCGCTACCGGGTCCATCGGGCATCGCTTTCGTGTCAAAAGCGGCTGGAGCAAATCCAATGCTCTTATGATGCGGTCGTCGCCGCCATGAAGCGACGCGGGCTGGACCGTGAATACGAGTGCCAGCTCGAAGTGAGAAGCCGCCATATCATCAAAAAGGTGACGGACCATGCCGGATAAGCCACAAGCCACCGGATTGTCCGCGAGTGAGGAACTACTGGCCCGGACCTTCGACCACTGGCGGGAGGAATTCCGCAGCATCCTCGAAAGCCACCGCCGGGAAATCCAGGACCGTCTCGAAAAGATCGAGCGAGAAATCGAGAAAAAATCGGACAAGGAAAACGTCGAGGTGCTGGTCCGTTCGATCTATGCCGATCTGCACCGGCATGCCGAGGAGATCGACCGGCTACACGCTCGGGTCGGTTCCAAGATGGGGACCGAGACCATGTGGAAGATTGTCGGCTTGGTCATGACCATCGGTAGCACCATTGGTGGTCTGGTCGGCTTTCTGATTCACCTGATGTTGAAGGTAAAACCATGAGACCACAAGCGAGACTCGGCGACATCAGCAGTCATGGCGGCGTCATCATCACCGGGGCGAGCCGGACTTTCGACAACGGCATGCCAGTGGCCCGTATGGGTGATCTGCATGTCTGTCCCGTCCCGGGGCACGGCGTGACGCCCATCGTGACCGGCAGCCTCGATACCATCACGGAAGGGCTTCCCAATGCTCGCGTCGGCGACATCATCGGCTGCGGAGCGGTGATCGTGACCGGTAGCCCGAACACGGAGGACAACTGATCATGTCCATCCGCAACAAGCTCAAGATCGATTATTGGGATGTGTCACCAAGAACCATCAAGATGACACGTAATTCCTGGGGACCGCCTGTCCAGTTGACGATTCATGGCTCTTTCTCCGAGTCGCCGGAATTTGAAAGCTCCGATTCAGACGTGGTCTGGGTCGATTCATCCGGCTATTTGTACCCAGGGTACAAGACAGGAAAAGCCGTAATTACCGTTTTCGATTCCTGGCGTCGTCGAAGCGCACGCTATGTTCAATTCGAGTTAGCAGAGCAGGAGTACGGCTCGGGCTACGGATATTGGTAAAAGATATGATGATCGGCGATGGATATGGGTATGGAGACGGTTACGGCGAGACCGAAGGGCCACGTTTCGACGATACCAGTAGGGCCGAAGCTCACCGGGAACTCATGGCCATTGCCCGCGTACTGGCCGAGGGCTTGGGGCTCATCGAGGATGGCGAGGACCGCAAGCCATTTCTTGATGAAATCCGTCAGGAGATAAAGAAAGTGCGCAAGGTCCTCGAGGATTCACACGCAGCCTCGGAGGCGATGCGCGAACAGGCCCAGGCCTATTTGGAGGCCCAGCAGGTCAAGACCCAGGAATACTTGGACCAGGTACAGATTGAGCCGGAGCTTGATTTCTATCCCTTCATCGAACTGCCCGTGGGCACCGAACCCCGCGATCTGCCGGACGGCAACCGGCTTTTCACCTTGCCCGACGGCATGATCCTGCGGACGACGGACGACCAGCGAATCAGTGTCATCGACGCCGGGCAGCACCAGGTCGTCACCCCCGGACCCGGAACGGCCGTCGAAGTCGCACCTGGACGGATTTACGCCTTGGATCAAACCTATTTGCGCACAACTCATGAAGACGCCGGGCTCAGTGGACTGCCTTTGGACGTGGAGCCCATTGCCATGGGTTCGTGGCGGTTCTCGGTTTGCTTTGCCGAAGGCATCCGCCTGGATATCGACCATAGAAGGAGGTTCATCACGCTTATCAATCCGACCGGCCCTATCGATATTCTCGGTATAGGCAGAATCGAGGGAATTGGAGAAAGCATCACCGTTCATCTGATCTCCGGAGGTGCCAAGGGCTTCCATTGTGAGGAATCAGGCCATGCTGGACTGATCGAGGCCGATGGGACCATTCACCTGACCCTGAAGAGCGGCCTGGAGTTGGTGGCGCGTTTCTTCAGCGAGGTATCGGAAGGGGATGAGGCCTTCCCCGACTGTTCCATTCAATGCAAATTGAATTGTGAGGAGCGCGACTGATGAATTTTGATTTTCTCGGCGCTGGGTTGCGCCATCCTTTTCGATTTCAGTCCGTTTCCGGCGGCACTCAGATTTCCGCTTCGACCTCGCGGGAACACGAGCATATCCGCGAAAGCATCCTGCAGATCCTCGGTACCCGGATCGGTGAACGGTTCATGAATCCGGAGTTCGGCTCCAGGCTGAAGGATCTGGTGTTCGAACAGAATGATGAAGTGCTCAAGGGGCTGCTGCGCCATTACGTCATCGACGCCATCAAGCGCTGGGAAAAGCGGGTGATCATTACGGATGTGCGATTCGATGACCTTCCGGTAAATACGGACAGAAACCTCCTGCCAGTACATATCGCCTATCGCGTGATCCAGAGCCAGGTGGAAGGGAATCTGGTTTATCCCTTCTACCGGGAAGGGGCAGCCAATCCCACCCGCTGAGGCGTCCCGCCTCCGACACATCCAGGCCCCTTCCGGTAAGTAACCGGCGTGGCGAGAGCATCAGGCGCTCTCGCATAACCGCCGAAAACCGGAGAGACCATGGGCCGCGCAAGCATCGGATACATCAACAAGGATTACGAATCGATCCGTCAGGAGCTGCTGGCGAAGATCCCGCAACTCACCGACCGCTGGACCGATTTCAATCACTCCGATCTCGGCGTCGTCCTGCTCGATCTGTTCTGCGGCGTGGGCGACATACTGGCCTATTACCTGGATGCCCAGGCGGCGGAGGCCTTTCTGCCCGCGGCCCGCCAGCGCCAGAACGTCATCAACCTCTGCAAACTCATCGGCTACCGGCTGGATTCGCCGGTGGCCTCCACCACCACGCTGCGCTTCCGGCTCTCCGCCCCGCTCGGCAAGGATCTGACCATTCCGGCGGGGACGGCCTGCCGCGCCTTACTGAGTGACGGCGAGGCGGATTTCGAGACGGTCGAGGACGGCCTGCTCCCGCGAGGCGTGCTCTCGGTGGATATTCCGGCCCGGCAAGGCGTGCGCCGCACCGAGACCATCAGTTCGACGGGGCTGCCATTCCAGCGCATCCGCCTGACCGGCGACATCATCGCCCAGGGCACCATCACTGTTACGGTGGGGGACGACGCCTGGAGCGAGGTCGATCACTTCCAGGACAGCCTGGCCGACAGCCGCCATTTCATGGCCGACCTGGACGCCCTCGACATCTCCACCCTGATTTTCGGCGACGGCCAAAGCGGCGCTGTACCCGCTCAGGGAAGCGCCATCGCCGTCAGCTATCTGCAGACCATCGGGGACCAGGGAAATCTCGGTCCGAACCGGATCACCCAACTGCTGAGCCCGGTCTACCTCGACGGAGGCCAGGTTCCCCTGACCGTCACCAATCCTGTGCCCGCCACCGGCGGCGCTTCGCGGGAAGCCCTCGAACATGCCCGCCGACAGGCACCGGCGGAGCTGCGCAGTCTCTGGAAGGCCGTCACTCTGGAGGATTACCAGGCGCTCGCCGAAGGTTACCCCGGCGTCGCCAAGGCCAAGGTGCTCGACACCAATGCCTGCCAGAACATCCGCTATTACAACGTCCAACTGGCCATCGCCCCCAACGGCGGCGGAATGCCCTCGGCGCTGCTCAAGCGGGACCTCGCCGAGTTTCTCGAACGCCGCAAGGTAATCACGGTCGAGATCAACCTGTTCGACCCGATCTACCGGCCCGTTTCCATCGACGCCGAGGTCTACATTTGGCCCGGTGAACCGCTGGAAAACGTACGCAGCCGCATCGAAGCCGCGCTCACCGATTTCTTTTCCTTCGACCGGGTCTCCTTCGGCCAGACCATTCACTTCTCCGACCTCGTCGCCCTGATCGACGGAGTGCGCGGCGTCAGCCACATGCATCTCTACGAGCCGCAGCAGGATATCGAGCTGCGCCACGGCGAAATCCCGGTTCTCGGCACCGTCAACCTCGATCTGCGGAGGGCCGGTTGATGTCTGATTGGTTCAAGGACAATCTGCTCGGCCTGCTGCCGCCGCTTTACGAGCACAACGACGAGGCCGGTGACCTGCGCACCTTTCTGAGCCTACCCGCCGGAACGCTCGACGAGCTCAAGCAGGCTATCGACGACTTCCCGAACATCTTCGATGTGGATCATTGCGACGAGCGCTTCTTGCCGCTGCTGGCGAGGCTCGTCGGCCTCGAAGTGGACGGCACCTGTTCGCCGGACTGCCAGCGCCGCCGCGTGCGGGAGGCGGTCGAAATCTATCGCCGCAAGGGCACCATTCCGGCCATCGAACGCGACTTTAACGTGCTCGGTTGGCAGGGGGAACTCCAGGAAACCTTCCGCTCGGCTCTGCGTCTCAATGCCCGCTCCAGACTCAGCAGCGCCAAGCTACCTGGGCTGGTGTTCAGCCTCGGCGTGTTTCGCGTGCTGTGTCTCAACCAGACCGAGGGGCTGCGCGACGCCCTGGTGTTTCACCACCCGGCGGGCACGCGCTGTTTCTGGCTCCAGTTCCTCCTGGAATGGATCGAAGGCGGCGCGATGCTCGACTTCGGGCATGCCAACGCCGTGCGCCGGATCGTGCTGGCGTTTCTCGACGAGACCTTCGTCCTCGGACGTTCCTCGCTCGGTTCCTGCCGTCACCTGACCAATAAGCAGAGGGCCTGGGAGCTGCTGCAGCTCACCAGCACCACGGAGATGATCCCGGAAATCGACCGGGCCGCCGTGAAGGTCTCCCGTTTTCACGGCCGCCAGAACCGGATGCGCCTGAACCACAAGGCCCTCAACGACTGGCGGCTGCCGTACACCCGCGTCGGCGAGGATCGGGTTTCCTTCTGTACGCCCATCTACACCGGCCGCGACTTCGAAGGGGATGTGCTGGAAAGCGGCTTCGGGCTCGGCGAAAGCCATCTCAACCGTAAATCGCTGACACATGGCGAGATCGAGCTGCGCTACTGCTTTCGGCAGAAGGATTTCTTCTTCGACACGCAGGCGGAACCGGTCGAACGGGCGGAAGCCAAGTACGACCTGCGCCTGCCCCTGGAATCCCGGCACCGCCTCTGTTTCCAACTTGGCCGCGCCAGGCTCAACGCTGGTCTCGACCTCACCGCCAACCAAGGCGGCATCAGCAATCTGCTGCTCGCCTCAACCGCTGGCTGCGACGCGGACGTCACCCTGGCCGTCGACCGGATCGACCGATGGCGGCGGAGAGGGCCTGTGTTCCGGCTCAACGCGAACACCCTGAACACCCGGTATCTGAGCAATGCGAATCTGACCGGCGAACGGGCCTCGCTTGAAGTCTACGTGGACACAGGTTCTCTCCAGCGCCATCGGGTCGAGACCATGAAGCTGGGCGCGAGCCCGCTCAACACCACCGGTCTGCGCCTCTCCGTGGATCGGACCCGCCCGATGCGCGTCAGCCGCATGCGCCTCAACCAGGCCGGATTCCGCTGGTCGCGGCCGTCCTACCGTTGGCTGTTCCGTCAGCAGGATCTGCATGCGCCGACGCAGGCCGGGTTCGAGGCCGCCACCAACAATTATCGCGCCACCCAGTGGCCCACCTGAAGGAGAACCCATGGCGATACATCTCTATCTTGACGAAGCGCTGACCCAGCAGATTTCCGAGGGGGATTTCAGCCGCCCCGAGGCCGAGAGCTACAACGGCACCGACGGCGACATCAAGGATCGGCAACTCTACGTCGCCAACGAGCAGACAAACCTCGCCACGGCCATCGACGCGGCGCAGACCACCATTCCATTGGCCGAACCGCGCTTTGCCGACGGCGAACTCATCATCATCGACGGCGAGCAGATGCTCATCGAAAGCGGCGGCGGCACCGCCAATCTCACCGTGCAGCGGGGCGTGGCCAACACCGCTGCGGCCGCTCACGACGCCGGAACGACTGTCTATTCCGGCTACGACTACACCGGGTTGGTGCTCGATCCCATCGACGAAACCGGCACCGACGAATCGGTCTGGTACCGCTTGGCCCTGACCCAGGCCGGACTCGACACCGCCACCCAGGGCGCACCGCTCAACCTCGGTGACAAGGCCTTCCAGCAGACGCTGTCTTTCTGGCGGCGCTGCACCGTGCTCCCGGACACGCCGGTGCAGAACAAACTCGACATCAAGCTGCGCCTGACCGGCACGGAAAACCCGATTCTATAAGGCGCATAGATGGCTGACATCACGATTGATATCGACATTTCCGCGAGGGTGAACCGGCCTTGGTCAAAGGACCTGGACGCAAACATCCGTGTTATTCGCGTCATCACGCTCCGGGCGGAGACCCAACTCATTGTCTGCTGCGATTTCGAACGCTTACTGCCGACCAGGCAAGCCATTCATGAGCAGATAGGGTTCTCCGGTGATGTCGTGGCTGTGATCACTCACAGGACCGATGGCAAGGCGGACACCCGAATGACTGTGTTTGGCGCACACATCAGCCGCTCCGACACCGTTCAGCGCATCGCGATTCCGGCCGGGCTGCTGGCCGACACGCGCCAGATCCTGTTCGCGGTGCTCATCGATCAAGACCACGAAATTCAGACCTAAAGGAGAACAGCAATGGCACTGGGACTCATCGTTAAAACCGGCCGGATACTGACGGCCAAACTCCTCCTCGGCCAGGCCGTGGACGGCATCACCCACTGCGCCATCGGCGACGGGGATGCCAGCTTCACCGACCCGCAGAATCCGCCCGCGCCGGATATCGGCCAGACCGGGCTCAGAAACGAACGTGCCCGCAAGCGCTACTACAAGCGGACCTTCCTCAAGGAGGACGCCGAAGGGGCGCTCCTGGTCAACGGCGTGCGCTACCTGGAAACCGGCGAGGAGACCAACACCATCGGCGTCTTCTTCCGCTTCGACGAGGCCGAGGCCAACGGCATCACCATCCGCGAATACGGCTTCTTCGGCGGCGACGTGCAGTACGTGGAAAGCGTCACCGGGGATCTCGCCATGGGCGGCGTGTTCCATCAGGACACCAACCCGACCGGCGAGGTGCTGCGCCCGGGCTACCTGTACGAGGTGAAGAACATTCCCGACTTCAACAAGATTTCCGACACCCGCGTGGAGCTGGTCGGGATCATCAAGATCTAACTGGAGGATTCAAACATGAGCATCTCACGCGAGACATTCGACCCGACCAAGAATTACAAGCGCATCCGTTACCATCAGGATCGCGACCTGCTGGATTCCGAACTCAACGAACAACAGGACATCATCAACCTGGAGCGGCGCAAGATCGCCGACATCCTGTTCAAGGAAGGCTCCATCATCATGGGCCTCGAGGTCAGCGCGGCCGCCAACGTCCTGACCCTGGCTCCGGGCGTGGTCTACATCGACGGCCATCTGGAACAGGTGAGCGGCGCGACCCTGACCTATGACCCTGCCACCACCAGCGGGGCCGATTACGTTTACGTGGAGCTGCTGAAGTACAACTACGGCTACACCCAGGACCCGGCCCTGATCAATCCGGCCACCGGCGAGCCCACCGCAGAGCGGGAAAAATGGGTTCTCTCTCTCAAGGCGACGGATA
Organism: Desulfatitalea tepidiphila; assembly: GCF_001293685.1. Taxonomy (NCBI): domain Bacteria; kingdom Pseudomonadati; phylum Thermodesulfobacteriota; class Desulfobacteria; order Desulfobacterales; family Desulfosarcinaceae; genus Desulfatitalea; species Desulfatitalea tepidiphila. Next base: position 14,011 of record NZ_BCAG01000002.1, read on the forward strand.
CCAGCGGCCAGACGCTGCCCAACAACGTGGCCGAGCGCCGGGTGATCCCGATCTACAAGTTCGACCGCGAGAGCGGCGACGTCACGCCCACGGTGCAGGAGAAGTCCAACCTCTACCTGCGGGATCTGCTGGGCACGCTGCCGGGCAGCCGGATCACCGTCTCCTCGATCACCGAGGATCAGCTCTCATTCGCCGCCGCAGAGGGGCTCAATTCCCTGATTCAGAATCTCGCCGAGCGCACCTTCGACCAGGCCGGAAGCTACCTGGTGCGGGGCTTCGACACCTTTATCGGCGGCGTCGACGACGACAGCGTAGAGGCGATCACCAACGCCGGACGCGCCTACATCCAGGGCTTCCGGCATCAGCGCGACCTGCCCACCTCGACCCTGGTGCCCAAATCCATCGCCACCAAGTCGGTGCGCGGCGAGCAGAAGACCTTCGACATCAACAAGCGCCGCTATCCGGTTAACTCCACGCCGCTCAAGGAGACGACCCAGGTGGAGGCCATCGTCGAGATTACCCGCAACGTCACTCGCGGCTCGGTGGGCGGCGGCGAAGACCTGCTCGATCCCAATCCCGTGGTAGACATCCTCGAGGTCAGCCAGGGAGCGACCATCTTCCAAGAGGGCGTGGACTGGCAGCAGTCGGGCAACCATGTCGACTGGCTCGGCTCCGGCAACGAACCGGCCATCGGCACCACCTACACGGTGCGCTGGACCTACACCAAGCAGATGGTCAAGGGTACCGACTATGTGGACAGCGGCTGGTTCGGCCAGGCCAACCATCCGGCGGCCGGAAACTACTTCTATCTGGTGACCGCTTACAACGCCACCGGCGAGACGGCCTTCAACGCCGCTGCGGTCATCGCCCGGGCCACCGCAGCCGGGGAGATGAACAAACTCTCCTGGCTGCCGGTCAGCGGCGCGACCGGCTATCGCGTCTACCGGGCCGCTACCAACGGCGCACGCACCGACTACAAGCGCCTGATGGAGCTGGGCAGCGAGGCGCTCTCCTACGTCGACGACGGCGTCGAGGAGATCGGCACCGCTTCGCCTCCGGCTACCAACACGGCCGGACTCACCATGTCCCCGGTCCAGCTCGAGCTGGGCAATCTCAACGTGATCAACTTCGGGCGTGGCAGCCTCGGCGACCAGCCGGTGAACGGCTCCAACTGCAGCCTGGATTATGACTATTACCTCGGCCGCCGCGACATCGTTTACGCCACCACCACCGAGATCAAGCGGCTGGAAGGGGCTCCGGCGGATTTTCCGAAGCTGCCCATCGTCCCGGAAAACGCCCTGGGGCTGTGCAGCATCGACTGCCCGCCCAACTCCACCGACATGGAGATCCGCAACTTCGGCCTGACCCGCATCACCATGGACCAGATCCACGACATCATCCAGGACGTCGAGGACCTGAAGTACAACGATGCCCAGTACCAGATAAACAATGAGCTGCAGAACCGGGACGCCCAGACCAAGAAAGGCATCTACTCGGACGACTTCTCGAACACCGCCCAGTCGGACATTTACCACGCCGAATGGGACGCCCGGGTGAACGAGATCGCCCGCTTCGTCGCGCCGGACCGCATTCCGCACTCCAACGCGCTCTCGGTCGATCAGGCGGGCAGCAACGCCAGCTTCTTCGGCAGCCTGGCGCTGCTGCCGGGCAACGAGACCGTGCTGGTAGAACAGAACGACTGGTCCGAAGAGCGCAACATCAACCCCTACGCCGTGTTCGACAAGCCTCCGGCCATGCTGCAGATCACGCCCAACCTCGGGCGGCGCGGCCAGACCGGCATCGCCGTCACCGGTATCAACTTCACCCCGAGCAAGTCCGGCATCGTGCTGCGCTGCGACGGCCAGGTGATGGCCAGCAACCTGATCAGCGACGAGGCCGGTCGGGTCAGCGCCTCCTTCACCATTCCGACCAACGCCCGCAACGGCAACCGCATCGTGGAGATGGCCGACGGCGTCTACTCGGCCCGGGCCAGCCTGCAGATCAACGATCCGCTGGTCATCACCCGCATCGAGCGCATCATCGAGAACCGCATCATTCGCGTACCC
>NZ_BCAG01000003.1:2572500-2840042 GCF_001293685.1 Desulfatitalea tepidiphila
CGGATATTGAGCTTGCGCATCTTCCCGCGCAAGGTGCTCGGGTGAAGACCCAATCGTTCGGCCGCGCCGCCGGCGCCGATCACCTTGCCGTTGCTCAGCTTCAATGCGTTGCGGATCATCTGCGCCACGGCTTCGTCGAAGGGCAGAACCTCTTCGCTCCAGTGGGTATGGGTGCCCCTTTCGGGGTGAAAACCGGCGATGGGATTGAGGTCGAGGGACAGTATCTTCGATGCCGTGGCCTGGGCCTGTATCAAGGACCGTTCGATCAAGTTTTGCAGTTCACGCACATTTCCGGGCCAGGGGTAGTGCTTGAGGGTATCCACGGTGCCTGGCGGCACCCGGACATCTTTGGCGATCTTCATCTCACGGCATTTTCTGGAGATCAGATGATCCACAAGAGGGGGAATATCCTGGGGCCGCTGGCGCAACGGCGGAATCATGATCGGAAAGACATTGAGCCGGAACCACAAATCCTCACGAAACCGCCCCTGATGGACCATCTCCTCCAGATTGCGATGGGTGGCGCTGATGATGCGCACATCCACCGGCAGGACCTCCGTGCCGCCCACGCGCTCGATCTCCTTGTGCTGCAGCACCCGCAACAGTTTGACTTGCGCCTCGCGTGGCAACTCGCCGATTTCGTCCAGAAAGAGCGTACCGCCGTCGGCCCGCTCGAACCGACCGCGCTTCTGGGAAACGGCCCCCGTGAACGCCCCCTTCTCGTGGCCGAACAGCTCGCTGTCCAGCAGGCTCTCCGGCAAACCGCCGCAGTTGACCTTCACAAACGGGCCGTCTCTGCGCGGGGAGGCGGTGTGAACGGCGTTGGCCAGCAACTCCTTGCCCGTGCCGGTTTCTCCCAGGAGCAAGACCGGGCTTTCCAGGGGCGCCACCTGGCAGATCATCTCCATGACCCCTTTCAGCCCGAAATCGGCACCCACGATGGTGTCGCCCGAAGCGTGGCGCAACTCCCGGTGCAGATACCGGTTGTCTTCCTCGAGCATCTCTTTGAGCCGCAGGGTCTCTTGATGTTGCAGGCCGTTGGCCAGGGCAATGGCAAACGGTTCGTTGAGCCGGCTCATCATGCGGGCATGCCGTTCATGATAGCGGTGACTGCCGCGGGCCGCCAGAACGAGTTTTCCGATGCGCCGCTGTTCGACCTCCAAGTCGGTATGCAGCAGCGAGACGTCCTCGGGCCAGACCATGCGTACCAGGGGCGTCACTTCGGGCTCGATCGTACGCAGATCGTTGACCACACCGAACTTGGCCTCGGCCCGCCAATCGGTCATCAGCCGGTCGATGGCGCCTTCGGGAACGGCGATGGTTTCCGGTATCCGGGGCCAGCCATCCGGAACGATATGAGCGAGGGTACGCATCAGGTTCAAATCCGGATCGAACAGACCAATATGCAGGCCGTCGGCCGGTAACACCTCATGGAGAAATTCCAGGGTCCGGGTCAACGCCCGCTCGAGATTCAAACTGCTGCAGATCCTCAGTGTCGCTTCACGGAAAAAGATAGTATCGTCCACAGGCGTGCTTCCTCCCTCGTTGGTGATCCACATCGTCACATTTGACACATATTAAAACGGATGTCAAATATGACATCAAAAATCGGTTAAATTTGACATTTCCTCACCTCTTGCATTCATATCATTCTGTATTTCATAGATATATAAAATGGCATCCCGCATGCATAGGCTTATCCGCTCGGCCGGTGCTCACCGGTCGCACGACGAGATCGGCCGCCCCCGAAATGGCGGCTCCAATTAAGAGGTATGCCATGCAGTGGATCGAAATCATACACGTCCGTGCCTTCAACGAGGCAAGCAAAAAAAATGCGCTGGCCCTGGCTCGGGAACTGACCTTCAACGGTAAAACCCAGGCCTTGACGGCCGCAGCGCTCTGGATTCGCTCGGATCTGCCCACCGATATCAGCGTGATGCTGCGCTGGATAGAGGATGCCAAAGACCGGGCGTATTCCCAGGTCGGACTGCAGCTGGCCGAGGATTTCAGCCATTTTGGCTGGGTGACCCACTCCCTGTGGCAGGATGGCGGGTTGATGGTGGAATCGGGCGCACGCTAACTTTTAATTCTTTTCCGGGAGAAGTTAAATGGCACTGAATACCTATCGCAATGAACCCCTGCAATGGATAGCCGTTCTGTTGCTGTTCGCCGCGCCAATGGTCTGGTGCGGTTGTGACCGGGACAAAGGACGCCAGTCAGGACCTCCGCCCGTCCCGCAGGTCGGCACGGTCACCATTGAACCGCAGTCTGTCGAGTTGACCACCGAGTTGCCCGGACGCACTTCCGCCTACCAGGTGGCCGATATCCGACCCCAGGTGAACGGCATCATCCAGAAACGGCTGTTCAAAGAGGGCTCGGATGTCAAAACCGGCCAGCAGCTGTACCAGATCGATCCCGCTCTTTTCCAGGTCAAGTACAATTCGGCCAAAGCGTCACTGGCCAAAGCCCAGGCCAATCTGCCATCGATCCAGTCCAGGGCCGAACGCTACCGCGAACTGATTGCCGACAGGGCGGTCAGCCAGCAGGACGTTGACGATGCGGCCGCGGCCCTGGAACAAGCCAAGGCCGACATCGCGTATTGGCAGGCGGCCGTCGAAGCGGCGCGCATCGACCTGGCGTATACCCGCGTCAACGCACCCTTTTCAGGACGCATCGGCCGCAGTCATATCAAAACCGGAAGCCTGGTAACCGCCTATCAACCCCAGGCGCTGGCGACGTTGCAGCAGCTTGATCCCATCTACGTGGATGTGGTTCAATCCTCGGCCGAACTGCTGCGCCTGAGGCGCAACCTGGAAACCGGGCTGCTCAGCAGCGAAGCGGCCAGCCGCAAGAAGGTGCGCATCGTCTTAGAAGACGGCACGCCCTATCCCCTGGAAGGCACCTTACAGTTCTCCGATGTGACGGTGGACCCCACGACCGGCTCCTACTCGCTGCGGATCATCGTCCCCAATCCGGACCATATCCTGCTGCCCGGCATGTTCGTGCGGGCGATCGTCAGCGAAGGCATCGCCCCACAGGCCCTGCTGGTGCCCCAACAGGGCGTGAGCCGCACGCCCAAGGGAGAACCGGTCGCACTGATCGTCGACCCGGACAACACGGTCCAGCAGAGGGCGTTGACGCTCGATCGCGCCATCGGAGACCGATGGCTGATCGCATCGGGTTTGGCGGCCGGAGACCGGCTGATCATCGAAGGGATGCTCAACGTCCGGCCCGGTGCCAAAGTGGCCCCTGTTTCCATGGACAAAACCGGCGAGAAATCTGAAACGAATGCCGCAAGCGGCGCACCCGCGGGGTCGAAGAAGTAAAGGAGTCCCAACATGCTATCGAGATTCTTCCTGGATCGCCCGGTTTTTGCCTGGGTCATCGCCATCATCATGATGCTCGGCGGCGGACTGGCAATCTACAACCTGCCGATTTCCCAGTATCCGCCCATCGCCCCACCCTCCATTGCCATCGACGCCTTCTATCCGGGTGCCTCGGCCGAAACCGTGGAAAACAGCGTGATCCAGATCATCGAACAGAAGATGACCGGATTCGACAAACTGCTCTATATGACCGCCACCAGCGATGGATCGGGCGCCGGCCGCATCGAATTGACCTTTGCGCCCGGTACGGACCCGGACCTGGCCTGGTCCCAGGTCCAGAACAAGCTGCAACTGGCCATGTCCAGTCTGCCCGACGTGATCCAGCGCCAGGGTGTCAAGGTGAGCAAGTCCACCCGCAACTACCTGATGGTCATCGGCCTGATTTCAGAGGACGGCAGCATGAATGGCAACGATTTGCGGGACTATGCCCAATCCAACGTTGAGAAAGTCCTGGCGCGGGTGCCGGGCGTCGGTGAAGTGGAAAGCTTCGGCACCCAATATGCCATGCGCATCTGGCTCAACCCGGACAAACTGGTCGATTACAAGCTGACCATCGCAGACGTCATCGCAGGGCTGCAGGCCTATAATGTGGAGATTTCCGCGGGTCAATTCGGCGCGACCCCGGCCGTCAAGGGCCAGCGTTTGAACGCATCGATCATCGTTCAGAGCCTGCTCAAAACCCCTGAGGAGTTTGCCGCGATTCCGCTGCGCATCAACCTGGATGGCTCGATCGTGCGCGTGCGGGATGTGGCGCGAACGGAACTGGGCACCGAGCGCTATGACATCAATGCCCTGTTCAACGGCAAGGAGAACGCCGCCCTGGCCGTCCGCCAGGCCGCCGGCGCCAACGCGCTGGACACGGCCGACGCCATCCGGGTCAAAATGGCGGAGTTGTCCGAATACTTTCCGCCGGGTGTAAAGGTCATCTATCCCTATGACACCACTCCCTTCGTCAAGGTCGCCATCAAAGAGGTGGTCAAGACCCTCTTCGAAGCGATCCTGCTGGTGTTTCTGGTGATGTACCTCTTTCTGGGCAATATCCGCGCCACGCTGATCCCCACCCTGGCCGTGCCCGTGGTCATCCTGGGCACCTTCGCCGTGTTGGGTTTTTTCGGATTCTCCATCAACATGCTGACCATGTTCGCCATGGTTCTGGCCATCGGCCTGCTGGTGGACGACGCCATCGTCGTGGTGGAGAACGTGGAGCGGGTCATGCACGAAGAGGGGCTATCGCCCAGGGAAGCGACGCGCAAGTCCATGGACGAGATTACCAGCGCCCTGATCGGCATCGGCCTGGTGCTCTCTGCGGTGTTTGGTCCCATGGCCTTCTTCGGTGGCTCCACGGGCGTGATCTACCGCCAGTTTTCGGTGACCGTCATCGCGGCCATGCTGCTTTCGGTTCTGGTGGCCCTCATCTTGACCCCGGTATTGTGTGCCTCCCTGCTCAAAGCGCCGTCCGACGACAAAAACCCCCTGGCCAGAAGATTCTATCTCTTCAACTATTTTTTCTACCGCTTCAACCACCTGTTCGGCCTGGCCCGGGAGCGTTACCTGGCCGCCGTCGAGCGAATCCTCGGCCGAAGGCTGCGCTACCTGGTGGTTTACGTCCTGATCGTGGCGGTGCTGGCATTCCTGTTCCAGCGCATGCCCACCGCCTATCTGCCGGACGAAGACCAGGGGCTCATGTTTGTCCAGGCCCAGCTGCCGTCGGGCTCCACCGAGGAGCAGACCGAAGCCGTGATGGCCGAAGTCCGCGACTATTTGTTAAATGAGGAGAGCGATGTCGTCGCCACGGTGATGACCCTCTCCGGCCGGAGCTTTGCCGGGAACGGGCAGAACATGGGGCTGGGCTGGATCCGGCTCAAGGACTGGGAACTGCGCGAACGGCCGGAACTGAAAGTCAAAGCCCTGGCCAATCGATCGATGGCGCGCTTCGCCCAGATCCGCAACGCCAGGGTGTTTGCCTTCGCCCCGCCGGCGGTCACGGAGCTGGGCACCGCGGTCGGCTTCGATTTTCAACTGCAGGATCGCGGCGGGTTGGGACACGATAAATTGATGCAAGCCCGCAACCAGCTGCTCGGCATGGCCGCCCAGGATGACCGGCTCACCCGCGTGCGCCCCAACGGCATGGAAGATGTGGCCCAATACCGCATCGATGTGGACTGGGAAAAAGCGGGAGCCTTGGGGGTGCCCATCGACAGCATCCACAACACCCTCTCGGCGGCTTTCGGCAGCGCCTACGTCAACGACTTCATTCAGGGTGGACGAGTCAAGCGGGTCTATGTGCAGGCCGATGCACCCCATCGCATGCTGCCCAACGATCTGGAACGGCTCTATGTGCGCAACCGCGCCGGCGACATGACCCCTTTCACCGCCTTCGCCAGCGGATACTGGGCCTATGGATCGCCCAAACTCGAACGTTTCAATGCCTTTCCCTCCATGAACATCCAGGGCGAGGCGCCGCCGGGCAGAAGCACGGGTGAAGCCATGCAGGCCATGGAGGAGATTACGGCCAAGTTGCCCGAGGGCATTGGATTCGACTGGAGCGGCCTCTCTTATCAGGAGCGCATGGCCACATCCCAGACCGGCCTGCTCTATGCCTTTTCCATGATCGTGATTTTTCTCTGCCTGGCCGCCCTCTACGAAAGCTGGACCGTACCGATTTCGATCATGATGGCCCTGCCCCTGGGCGTGATAGGCGGCGTAGCGGCCTCCATGCTGCGGGGTTTTCCCAACGACGTCTATTTTCAGATCGGCCTGCTCACCGTGCTCGGACTGACCACCAAGAACGCCATTTTGATCGTTCAGTTCGCCATGGGCAAAATCAAGGAGGGGATGGGACTGATAGAAGCCACCCTGGAAGGCGCCAAGTTGAGGTTGCGCCCCATCGTCATGACCTCGCTGGCCTTCGGTTTCGGCGTACTGCCCCTGGCACTGGCCAGCGGCGCGGGCGCCGGGGCACAGACCGCCATCGGCACCGGGGTGCTCGGCGGCATGATCACCTCCACCTTCCTGGCGATCTTTTTCATTCCCCTCTTTTACGTGGTGGTGGTACGCCTGTTCCAAGGCAAAAAGGCAGACCGGTCCGGGGAAAACGCCTCGAAGACCGTGATGCCTGTGGAGGGACATTGATATGAACATCAAGATGGTTTCCATGGGGTGCGCGCTGGTCCTGCTCGTCACCGGCTGCACCATGATCCCTGAATATTCGCGACCGGACGCCCCGATCCCCGAGCAGTGGCCCCAGGGTCCGGCGTATCAAGAAGCACAAGACACCCTCGGAGCGCCCCTGCCGGCGGAATTGCACTGGCGCGACTATTATGCCGATGAAGGCCTTCGGCAGATCATCGACCTGGCCCTGGAGAACAACCGTGACCTGCGCCTGGCCGCCTTGAATGTGGAACGCGCCCGGGCTTACTACCGCATCCAACGCGCCGAACTGCTGCCCAGTGTCAACGCCACCGGCTCCGCCTACAAAGAGCGCATACCGGCCGATCTCTCAAGTACCGGCCAAAGAATGACCGCCGAGGAGTACCGTGCCGACATCGGCATCAGCGCCTGGGAACTGGACTTCTTCGGCCGTATCCGCAGCCTGAGCCAAAGCGCTTTGGAGGAGTTCTTCGCCACCGAACAGGCCCGCCGCAGTGCACGGATCCTGCTGGTGTCGGAAGTGGCCAATGCCTACCTGACCCTTGCCGCGGACCGCGAAAATCTAGAACTGGCCCAAGCGACCCTCGCCTCCCAGCAGGGGGCCTACGACCTGATCCGGCGCAGGTTCGAAGTCGGCCTGGTCCCTGAACTGGATCTGCGCCAGGTGCAAACGCGCGTGGATGCGGCCCGGGTGGACCTCTACCGCTTCATCGAACTGGTGGCACGGGATGAGAACGCCCTGAACCTGCTGGTCGGGTCGACTGTTCCGCCCGACCTGTCTCCCCCCGCGCTGAGCGGCCTGACGCCGATGCGCCCGCTGTCACCCGGCACGTCCTCCGAAGTGCTGCTTACCCGCCCGGACATTCTCCAGGCCGAGAATCTGCTCAAAGCAGCCAACGCCAACATCGGGGCGGCCCGGGCCGCATTGTTTCCGCGCATCACCCTGACGACCTCGGTCGGCACGGCCAGCAGCGAACTGTCCGGCCTGTTCGAATCCGGGTCGGGCACCTGGATGTTCTCTCCGCGCATCGTCCTGCCGATCTTCGATCCACGTACATGGGCCGCACTGACCGTCACCCAGGTGGAGCGGGAGATGGCTGTGACGCGGTACGAGGGTGCCGTTCAATCGGCTTTCCGGGAGGTCGCCGACACCCTGGCCCAGGCGGGTACGCTCGAAGATCGTCTGAAGGCCCAGCAATCCCTGCTGGAAGCCACCGAGGCCACTTACCGGATCTCCAACCTCCGCTATGAAAAAGGCACCGATATTTACCTCGGCGTGCTGGACGCCCAACGCTCGCTCTACGCCGCGCAGCAGGGGCTCATCACTACCCGTCTGACCCAGTTCGCCAACCAGGTGCGTCTTTACGCGGTCTTAGGGGGCGGCGCAGAATAGAAAGGGAACGATGATGGGCAAATTTCGTCAATGCGCATTGGCCCAGGTAGTGGTGGTGGCGTTGATGGTCGCCTCCACCGCCTGGGCAGGAGATCCGGAACTCGTGCTGTCCACATCCCACGAAGAGATTCATGCCGGCGACACGGTGATCCTGGATCTCTACCTGCACAACCCGACGGATACGGCCATCGTCCAGAAACTACCATCCTCATTGCCGTGCACCGTCCAATGGGGAGACACGGAAGCCAGTTGCGAAGCCCGTCGGGTAGAGGAACCAACCGCGTACGGCGAGAAAATTCCGGCACGGGGCTATGCCAAATGGCAATATGCTGTCGCGATCCCGACCGATGCCCGGGAAACGATTCGCCTGCGGCTGCGTACCCTGTCCGCAGCAGCGCTCCTCCTGCCAGTGTCCGCGACTCCCGCAGACGCCTCGGCACCCGAGGATGTCTCGCCCCTTGCAGACGCATCAACCCCGGTTGCACCGACCTCCCTCGACAATGGCGACGCGCTGGTTCAGTCGTACCTGGAGAACTTGTCCGTTCACAGGCCCATGTACTTCCTGCTGGGGGTGGATCCCGGGTTGGACCAAACCAAATTTCAATTCAGTTTCAAGTACCGGCTCTTCAATCCCAAGGGTTATCTTGCGGAAGTCGCCCCATGGATGTCCGGTTTTCACATCGCCTATACCCAGCGTTCCATATGGGATTTGAAAGACGACTCCAAACCGTTTGAAGATACGAGCTACATGCCGGAACTCTTCTACGAAATTTCCAATATCGACCTGAACATCAAACGCATCACCACGTTCGGCATTCAGGGTGGGTACGAACACGAATCCAATGGCAAGAGCGGCGACGACTCCCGCAGCACCAACTACCTCTACCTGAGACCCGTCCTGGGAATCCATCTGGTAGACACCTTCTACCTCAAGGTGGCGCCCAAAATTTTCACCTATGTCAACAATTCCGAAAATACCAATGACGACATCATGGATTACCGCGGCTATTTCGATCTGGAGGTCGGCATCGTGGACACGGAGGGCCTGGCGTTGAACTCCCATCTGTGGTGGGCGGACGAAGGGGCCACGGTGCAATTGGACCTGACCTATCCCATGTCCCGGCTGCTGGCCCAAAGCGTGAATCTCTATCTGCATGCCCAATATTTCAGCGGATATGCGGAAACCTTGCTGCACTACAACGAACGCCATGACGCCTTTCGGCTGGGCTTTTCCATCGTGCGGTAGGCCATCTGCAAAAAGAGACCCGAATTCCACCGAGTCATTGAAACCGGGCGCCATATCCATTATAGGTCAATACGACCGAATGCCTGATCCGAGGGTTGCTTTTAAAATCCAACAGCAAAGGAGTGCATCATGGAGATCAAGAGAATCGGCGTGGCTGGATTTGGCCTGATGGGCGGTGGCATCGCCCAGGTAGCGGCCCAGGCCGGTTACCAGGTGAACGTACTGGAGGCATCCGACGTGTTTATCGAAAAGGGTTATGCAGCCTTGGACGCCAACCTGGCCAAGTCTGTCCATAAGGGCAAAATGTCCCAGGCCGATGCAGACGGTTTGCGAAACCGTGTCATCGGCACCACCTCGGTCAAAGATCTGTCCGGGTGCGACGTCGTTATAGAAGCCATTATCGAAAATCTCGACATCAAGCGCAAGCTGTTCGCCGAACTGGACGCGCTCTGTCCACCTCACACCCTATTTGCTTCCAACACCTCATCGCTCCAGATTATCGAGATTGCCACCGCCACCAAGCGCGCCGACCGCTTCGTGGGCATGCATTTTTTCAACCCTGTGCCGGTCATGAAGCTCGTGGAAGTGATCAGCACCATTCAATCCAGCCCGGAAGCGGCCCGTATCGCCACTGAGCTGGCCACCGCCATGGGCAAGACGGCCATTCAGGCCAAAGACCGGGCCGGATTCGTGGTCAACCTCCTGCTGGTGCCCTATCTGCTCGATGCCATTCGCGCTTTCGAAAGCGGCCTGGCGACGCGTGAAGACATCGACACGGGCATGGTGCTCGGCTGCGGTCATCCCATGGGGCCGTTGACCCTGCTGGACATGATCGGCCTGGATACCATCTATTCGATCACCGGGATCATGTTCGACGAATTCAAGGATCCCAAATATGCCGCCCCGCCCCTGCTCAAGCAGATGGTCAAGGCCGGCTTCTACGGCAGAAAGAGCGGCAAGGGGTTTTATGACTACCGCTGATCGCCGTTGGCCGTCTCGCAAAGGTTTCGAAATTCGCCCCTACCGGCTTAAGCATACGGAATTTTAAATGGTTCTACACCACGAAACCGTTCCCATCGGCCACCTGAGCACCGAGGAGTTGATCGATTTCATCAACGCCTTTCCGGCGCTGTTGTGGCGCATCGATCTGGTCAAAAACAAGATCGAGTATCTCAACGCCTATCGCATCGAAGGCCTGGGTGCCAACTCGGGCCTTCTGCTGCAAAACAGCGAACTGCGACGTGAAGTCGTGGTCGAAGAGGATATCTACCTCATCGAAGAATTCATGCAGAGCGTGCGCAAAGCGGAAACGGCGGCCACCCTGTTTCGGCTCAAGTCGGACGGCGGCCCCGCCCGCTGGATCAAGCTGACCGGCGTTTCCAACCCCAGAACCCCGCGCTACTACATCGGCTATATGCTCGAAGCCACCCAGACCGCCCACATCGTTCAGGCGATCAGCGAAAGCGATGCGGAACTGGAGGCCATGATCGAGCTAACGGAGACACCCGCCCTGCTCATCGATCCGCTTGAAAAAACCATTACCGCGCACAATGCCGCTGCCCGAGACACCTTTCAATACAAACCCGTTGAATTTAACGGCCTCGGCTTCTCGGAGATTTATGATCCAGATAGCGATCGGCTCGTGCAGCGCATTTACGAAGAGTTGACCTTCACCCGAAAATGGGAAGGCCGTCTGGTGTTCCGTCGCAAGAACCGCTCCGTCTTTTCCGGGGACGTCACCATGCGCCGGCTGTTTTTAAAGGGACGGCGTTTATACAGGGTGTCAATCCATGGCATCCACGTGAATGAACAGGGGGTGAATGGATCCAGCAACCTGTCCCAGGAGGCCACCCCGGCCCAGGAGGCCCTGCGGTTGCAAAGCCAGCGGCTCATCAAAAAAATCTCTCCAGTGAAAAACATCACCCACGCGCTGCAGATCATGCTGGACGATCAATGGGGAGAAAATCGCTTCGATGCCATCATCTTCTCGGATATCTACGCCAAAAAAAACCGCGTCGTGGTCTATACCGCCGGCGGGCCATTTAAATCACTTCCCCAGGGGGACACGTACGCCTACGAAGGCACCATTGCGGAGAACATCGATCGATTCAAGCTGGATTACCTGATCGTGGAGAACACCTTTGCCAGCATCAAAGCGATCGACTGGGCCTTGTTTATTCCCCACGGCATTCGCTCCTATTTCGCCAAGCCGTTTTACGAGCGCCGCGTGATTCGGAGCGTGCTCATTCTCTGCTCTGAGCATAACAACTATTTTTCCGCGGCCCACCTGGACACGTACGCGCTCTATGATGCGCCTTTTCTCAAAGCTCTTAAGAATTGGCGCGCCGCTCAAAAAAAACGCAGCGCCTATTGAAACCATCACCCTCACTTGCCTGAGCGAGCCATTGACGAACGGGTGGTTTTCCCGCAACACATCCGCACCGCATCTTCCCGCATCGACATTCGACATCGATCCCAGTCTGAAAAGTTTTTTGGTTCTACCAATTATTGTATTTTTTCATGTTTTTTTAATTTGGATCAAATTTTTGTTGATTTTCAGAATCGAGATCCGCTATCGGTAATACCAATGAGGATAAAAAATGCAAAATGAGCCTGAATCCAACAAAGAACAATTAGCGTACCAGCGCATCATGCAGCTGATTCATGAAGACGCCTACCCGGTCGGGTCGCGACTGCCATCCGAAAGGCGCCTGGCCGAAAAGCTGGGCACGAGTCGGAACACGCTGCGTGGCGCCATGCGTCAACTCCAGGCCCATGGCGTGGTGGAGATCCGATCGGGCAGCGGCAATTATGTCATCAGCAAGGAGATCCCCCTGCCGCTCGTTTCCCAGATGTCCGATGCGCAGCACAGGGCCTCTCTTGGAGAGGTGATGGAAGTCCGCTTTCTGGTAGAACCGGTCATCGGGATGCACGCCGCGGAAATGGCCACCCCTGCCGATATCGAAGGACTCGAGGCGTGCCTCATGCGCATGAGTCGTGCGAGCATCGATAACATCCATGAGCAAATGATCCGCGAAGACAAGCACTTCCGCAAACTCCTGGCCCAAGGCGGCAAAAACCGCCTGATGGTATTGCTGCACGAAGGCATTGCCAGCCAGGAGAACGCCACGATTCTGGGACGGCAACTGCCCGAAAATGACAAGGCCTCGCTCTTTGCCGGTTACGTCGGCATCTTTAATGCCGTGCAACACAGGCAAACCGAGCAAACCTGCAAGGGCATCCGGAACCACATTCTGCGTCAATGCCGACTGATGATGGCGCGTGAATCCGTCGAGATGCCCGCCACCATCGTCGATGCCCTGCGTCACATGAAACGGAATCCCAATGATGATGAAGAAAAACAGGACGCCGAGGCAGCGGCCGGCAGCCGCTTGTAGCCACGAGCAGGTACCGCTTCGCCGCCTCCCCATCGATGATAGAATCCCACCGCCGATCCTGCCCTCGGATGATCCCTTCTCAAAAGCAAATACCATTTTAACACAGCGCCTGCGCACGAACCCGGCGCAGGGCTTTTTCTTGAACAAGCCAACTGGAAAGGAGGTAGAGTCGCCAATTTCTGACTGTTTGGATTCATTTGTCTCTGTGGGCAAACACGTGACCGACTAACAAAGGAGTGAAACTATGGAAGGGCAAGCCGTCAATTACTTGGAAAGCCGCCGGCTGGTAAAACGCTGGAAGGGCCCTGTTCCGGCCCTGGTCAGCCTGGTGTTGACCCTGGCGGTATTTTATCTGACCTGGTGGATCTTTCAGGACCCACGGGGCCTCATGCGGATGTACACACCTTACGTGGGCTACATGTACACCCGCTGGTGGCTGATCGTGCTGATCTGGATGGTCTATCTGTTCAACTACTGGCCGTTCAAGCAGTCGTGGGTTCAAAACACCCATCCCCTGATGAAGGGTGCCATCTTAACCGCAGTGTCGGTAGCCGTCCTGCTGATCCTGATCAAGGTCTTTTTCGAAGGCATCCTGGGAAACTATGGCCTGGCCTACTTCAACCCCGAGCGGCTGACCCGCTTGCCCGGGGTGACGGAGTTTTTCGCCATCGAATATGCGGCACTGGCCTGCCTGATGTTCGCCGCCATTGCGTCGTGGCTCAGCCCGGCCTGGGTGGTGGCCTGCGAAGAGACCCCCTGGCAAGGGCTCAAACAGCCGGCCAAGGGCGTCAGCATGCTGGTAATGACTTTTTTCCTCAGCACCATCGTCTACTTCGTCACCATGCATTCCCACATGGCGATTCTCTACTATCCCTGGCAGGAGTTCACCGGCATCACGCCGCCCTACTGGGAAAAATTCGCCGATACCGTGTCGGGCAACTTTCACGTCTCCTGGATCATGTGCTGCACGGTCACCGTATGGTTGGTGGAGACCATCTGGGAGCGCTTCCCCTTCAAACTCATCCGCACCCCGTGGCGGCGACGGCTGACGGCCTTTTTCGGCATCATCGCCATTGCGCTGGCCATGCACTTCTTCCTCTATTTTGTGCAGGAACTGACCTATGGCCAGGCCATTCGCGGCACGCGACGCGACTTTGCCCCGGATTGGCGTTGGCTGCATGTGGGTGAAATGGCGGTCTTTTTCCTGGTACCGGCCCTGTTCCTGAATTTCTACTGCGAAAACTGGCCCAAGAAGTTCAGTATGCCGGTCAATGTGTTGGTCCGCACCGTGATCACCATCGTTGCCGCCATCCTGCTCTACATCGCCTACTACGCCACGTCGCACCTGTTCCTGGGCACCCAAAAAGGCTTTTCACACCCTCAGCAGTTCCCCATGATTCCCACCATCTGGCTGATCAACATCTGGCTGGTGCATCACTGGTTCATGGATAACTGGCCGGCCTGGAAAGCGGTTCCCAAGACAGTGGCGGAGATGGACGCCGACCATGCCGCCGAAGAGGCGCTCGTGGAAGAGCAACGCTGGTCCCCCTCCCTTGGTTGGGGATTGGGCGGCGGCGCCCTGGCGGGTGTGGCCCTGTACTTTATCGCCGTATTTCTGCTGCCGGTTTTCTATCGAGCCATCGACATCATACCCTAACGCATAAGTCGCAACCAAAGGAGACCACCATGTCAGATAAAACCAATACCGTCAGCCGGCGTGATTTCTTCAAGGGGGCCGCCATGGGCGTCATGGGCGGCATGCTGGCGAGCATGGGCATCTACTCCTACTCGCCCTGGCGCAAAAGCCATTTTCCTGAAGTTCAGCGCAAACTGGCCGACATCGGCGCCTGCAAAAGCATCAAGGTCACCAATATCAGTGAAACCAGCTGGTTCAGCAATGCCGACCTGATGGGCGACATCAAAGGGGCCGGCGGCCTTCTGGTCAATCAGTATGACTACAACTGGGCGCCGTTCGGCGACGGCACCGGCCTGGGCAAAGGCTCCTATGAAAAGGGCATCGCCAAGATCAAGCACCTGTTGCCCGACCGCCTCGACGAGGCATGGGAGATTGCCGAAAAGCTGTCGGTCCATCCCGAAAATGCCGGCGGTTATGCCGCCCTGATCGAAGTGGAGGCCCTGGACGGCCAGAAAACCAAATACCTGCTCGACAGCGGCTGGTCCTACAAATGGACCGATGAGTGTTTTCGGCGCGAGGGTATCGATCAAATGCTCCGGAATCGTGAAATCAAGGCCCTGTTCATTTCCCACGAGCATTTCGACCACTACTGGGGGTTGCCGGTCACCCTCAAATACGACCCGACCATTCCGATTTACATTCCGGAGGGTTTCTATAAGGAAGGCATGCAGTACCTGAAAGACTCAGGGCACCAAGGCCCCCTGCACGTGGTCAAACCCGGCCTGAACAAGATGGTGCCCGGATTCGCCAGCTACGTGTTTGCCATCCCGATCATCTGCCGGGTATACGGCGAACAGTCGCTCTACTTCAACATCAAGGACAAGGGTCTGGTCAGTGTCACCGGATGCTGCCATCAGAGCATCATCCAGTTCGCCGAAACCGCTTACCAGGAGATCAAGTACGACAACGACAATCTCCACGGCATATATGGCGGGCTGCACATTTCACCGTTTGAAGACTGGGACCCCAAATACGACGACCTGGTGATCTCCCTGGGCAAATACGGCTTCGAAAAAATCGGCTGCAACCACTGCACCGGTATCGTATGCGCCAAGAAGTTCATCTCCGCCGGCTATCCGGTCGTCAAGGGTACGGCCCGTTTCCGATCCAAGGATACGGCCTACCTGGGCAACGGCGATACCATCTCTTTCGGCGTCTAACCTCCCGCTGAATGATGCAGGCCGGGCCCTCCGGGACCCGGCCTGCTGAACCAGACAAAGAAGCTGAACGTTTTGACCACGAACCCGACACACCCAATGGACCGAACACACCGAACAGACCCGACAAAGCCGGCGACGCCGGCCCAGACCCTTCACACGCTTTACCCCGGCGACCTTTTCGAACGGCCGGACGACACCCTGCGGGCCATCCTGAGGACCATCGTGGTGCGCACCAACTTCATCCCGGCCGTACGCCATCGCATCGGCTGGCGCGGGCTGAACCACTGCACCACCACCCGGGACGCGTGGACTGCCAAAATCGCCGATTGGCAAGGGGTTTTCGGCATGCTCTGGGAAGGGTCGGCGTCATCTTCCGATCGCCTGACCGGTCTCTTCCAATTGAATTACTTCCCGGCACCGGACGAAGAACTGGTGGAAGACTGCTCACTGAGGGCTGCAGCCTGGACCCAACGGGAAGACTATTTAACCCTGGTCCGGCGGTTTGCCGAGTTGGATGAATTGCGGGACCTTTTTTACATCGGCGACCTTCAACTGACACTGGACCGATCCAGCCTGGCCCTGGGACTCAACCTGCGATCCGACACATGGCTGGCCAGTCGCGCTGAAGACGGCGTCCGAGCCGAAGTGAACGGCGAAGCCATCACCCTTGTGGCGCCCGGCGGTTGGGATCAGCATCTGCCGGCCTTTAAACTGGCGCGTTCGTTTTATGAAGTCCTCGGGGCCTCGGCCGCCTTTTGCCTGGAAACCTCTCCCTCCTATTTCTGCCACCGGCGAAGGGCGGGCCAGATCGTCCGCTACTGGTCCGACGGCCGCCAGTTGCAGCAACCCGATGACACGACGGAGAAGCACGAATGCCGACTGGCATTCTTCTCCCCCGAATCTGCATCAGGATCACCGGCCGACCTTCAACCGGGTGACGTCGCCGTCACCTGGCAGCCGGATCAGCCATTGCCCACCGAATGGCAGTCCGCTCCATGGTGGCAGTCCCATATGATCGGTGATTTCAAGAGCCTGGACAAACAGCTGCTGGGGATCGACGACCGGCCGGCACTCATCGTGCTCACCGGCTTTCTCGGATCGGGCAAGACCACGTTTCTGGAAAACTTCGTGGCCTACCAGGTTCAGCGCGATCGGTTCGTGGCCGTGGTGCAGAATGAAATCGGGGAGACCGGCCTGGACGGCAAACTACTGGGCAGCGACAACCTGATGGTGACCGAGATCGACGAAGGATGCGTCTGCTGCACGCTCAGCGGCCGGCTCAAACCGGCCTTGCACCAATTGTGCAGCAATTTCAGGCCGGATTTCATCGTCCTGGAAACCACCGGCCTGGCCAATCCCATGAACTTCATGGAAGAGCTGATCACGCTTTCCGACCTGGTCCGCATCGATTCGGTCACGACGGTGGTGGACGGCCCGTCTTATCTGGAGAACCGGGTGGCCGCCGACATCATCGCCGATCAAATCAAATCCGCCGACATTCTCCTGTTGAACAAAATCGACCTTCTCTCTTCCGCACAGGTGACGGATGTCACCGCACAGCTTCGGCGACAAAACCCGCACGCGGCGATCACCCCTGCGATCCGTGGAGAAGTCAACCCGGCACTGCTTTACAGCCTCGACCCCCGGGAGGTGCCGCCCACCGTTGGTATTCACCATGAAACCAGTGCCCACCACAATCATCTGGACGACCAGATTCGAAGCTGTAAAATCACCTTTGCCGCCCCTTTGAATCGTGACCGGTTTGTGCACGCCATCGAAAACCGATTGCCCAAGAGCATCCTGCGCGTCAAAGGCATCGTCTTTTTCAGCGATGCGACGGGTCCCATGGTGGTGCAATACGTGGCCGGACGGTATGAGATATCCAGCTTTCCGGACCGCTGGGATGACCCCGGTTTTCTGATCTGCATCGGCCAGCAGATCTTGGAAGAACGATTGGACCGGCTTTTTCAGAAGTGCGCGTCGCCCTCGTCACCGGACGAAAACGACACGCGACCCTACACCAGCCCCTGATCCAGCATGGCATCCACCACCTTGATGAAACCGGCGACATTGGCACCCACCAGGTAGTTGCCCGGCGATCCATACCGCTCGGCGGCGGCCAGGCAGTTTTTGTGGATGTTTTTCATGATCATCTGCAGGCGCCCTTCCACCTCCTCCCGGGGCCAGTGCAGGCGCATGCTGTTCTGCGCCATTTCCAGCCCGGAAACCGCTACTCCTCCGGCATTGGCGGCCTTGCCCGGCGCATACAGTACGCCGGCATCCAGGAAGTGGTCGATGCCTTCCGGTGTGGTGGGCATGTTGGCCCCCTCGACCACCAGCCGGACGCCGCCCGCAACGAGATGGCGGGCGTCCTCGCCGTTGATTTCGTTCTCCGTGGCGCAGGGAAAAGCGCAATCGGCGGCGTGCTCCCAGAGCGGATTGCTGCTGCGCGTCGGGTCCACCGGGGTAAAGACCGTTCCCGGATAGGCATCGGCATATTCCTGGATGCGGCCGCGCTGCACGTTTTTCAATCGCATGACGAAAGCCAGTTTCTGAGCATCGATACCCGCTTCGTCGCAAATATGGCCGGAAGAGTCGGAGAGGGTCACCACCCTGGCACCCCGATCGATGAGTTTTTCGACCGTGTACTGGGCCACATTGCCCGAACCGGAGACGAGACAAGTCTTACCCGCCAACGCATCTCCCCCGACAGCGAGCATCTCGGCGGCAAAATGGACGCAGCCATAGCCGGTGGCTTCCGGCCGGATCAGGCTGCCGCCCCAGTTGAGACTCTTGCCGGTCAACACCCCGGTGAACTCGTTGCGCAGACGTTTGTACATGCCGAACAGGAATCCGATCTCCCGGGCGCCCACCCCGATATCGCCGGCCGGCACGTCGGTATCCGGGCCGATGTGGCGGTAGAGCTCGGTCATGAAGCTCTGGCAGAAGCGCATCACTTCGTTGTCCGTCTTGCCTTTGGGATCGAAATCCGCTCCCCCCTTGCCGCCGCCCAGGGGCAGCGATGTGAGCGCATTCTTGAACGTCTGCTCGAATGCCAGAAACTTGAGGATGGAAAGGTTGACCGAGGGGTGAAAGCGCAATCCCCCTTTATAAGGACCGATGGCGCTGTTCATCTCGATGCGAAACCCGCGGTTGACCTGGGGTTCACCGCGGTCGTCCATCCAGGGCACGCGGAACATGATGATCCGCTCGGGCTCCACGAGCCGTTCGAGGACTTTCTGATGGCGATATTCCGGATGGGCGTCGAGCGCCGGCCGCACGGTCTCCACGACCTCTGCCACGGCCTGGTGAAACTCTTTCTGCTCCGGGTCCCTGGCCTTTATCTTCTCCATGATGGTTTGCATGGGTCCTTCCTCCTGTCTCAGGTATTGAGCCGACTCGATCCCTCCGCCGCGATCATGACCCCTGTGGCCGGCCGGCCATCGATCTTGATCACCAGTGCGTGCTCGAGGACCGCATGCCGAACGTAATATCCCTCATGGACCGGCGGCAGGCCTTGCAGCCAGTCCCAGTCCACACAGCCGGAATCGTTGCCCGACACGGTGAAATGGCCGACGCCCAGGGTGGTGAGATTATGAAAGAAATGGCTGCCCTGGGAAGGGTCGGCGTTGAGACGGGCGTTCCGGGTCTCCACCATGACAGCCACCCCCGAAATATCCTTCCAGGCCACGGGAATGCCCAGCCAGCGGTCGGCCGATCCCCAGCGCCCGGGACCGATGAGAACGTAACGACGTCCCTGCTCGTTCAGGATCTGGTTGAAGCGGGAAATCTCTTCGGCCATGGCCGGCATGCGGGCCGGATCGAAGGCGTCGGGCTTGACGAACACGATATCCCGGATCTCCCGCACCAGGCCGTTGCCCAGAGCCTGACGGGAGACACAGAAAGCGCGTCGTTGGTCTTGAGCCGTGATTTGGACCGCCATGCGCTGCTCGTGCCGGGCCATAGGCCGAATCTGCAGCAGAGCGAAGGTATAACGCCCGCCGCGGGAGCGAGGCAGATCCACGGCAAATTCCATCTCCACCGGGCAGCCCATGCCGTGCCGCCCCATCTCCAAGAGGTCGGCCACGATGTCGGCCAGGGGAAACAGGCCGTGTTTCAGGATGCCCGCGAAGGTCACCAGCTTCTCGCCGGGGATGGCAGCTGTGTCGCGAATACGCTGGTCGGCCGCCACATAGGTACTGACCACTGCCTGCACGGCCGGGTGGGATGCCATGTCGTCCACGTTGAGACTTACGATCAGGTCGTCCGGGTCGATGTCCGGATCCAGGGCCCTGGCCATGTCCAAGGCGAAGAAACGCCGCTGGGCGTTGCGCAAGGCTTTGGGCAACGTATCGATCTGGGGCAGCAGTTGCGGATAGCGCGGTGAAAACTGAAGCGTGAGCCCTCCCTCCACCACTGTGCGCCCCAGTCCCAAGGCCACGTTGGCCAGCCCCTCGTCGGATTTCATATAGGAAACCGGGTAGAAATTGCAGGACTGGGCCACCCCCGATATGGCTGGATAGTAGTAATCGTCCCAACGGGAGCCCACCAGGGCCTGCAGCATGACCGCCATGCGATCTTCTTCGGTGCGGTACGGGGAGCGGCCTGCGAAGGCCCGCGGGGCCGCGAACCAGGTGGAGGCATAAACCCGCTGGATGGCCTTGACCGCCTGCGCCAGCCGCACGCCGGAGTCCGGGTGGACGTTGGGAATCATGATGGTATGGTAAACGCCGGCGCTGGGCTGGCCATGGGCGTCTTCCAGCAGTCCGGAGGAGCGTACGGCCAGGGGTGTGTCGACGGCCTCCAGAAAAGAGGCCAGTTTGGACTCGATCGCCTGGGGAAAAACGGCTCGGGTGAAAAGCGCCTCGATACGGTCGTCGGTCAGCCCTTCCAAATCGCCGAAACGCAGCTTGTTCTGGTCTAAAAAGCGCTCGAAGCCTTCGGTGCTGATCACCAAGGTCCGTGGAATGCCGATCTCGACATTGGGATAGTGTCGCTCCAGTTCGGGATGCTTCTCGAGCAAGGCGGACAAAAAGGCCAACCCACGCGCCTTGCCGCCCAGCGACCCGTGGCCGATTTTTACGAACTCGGCCGTCGAATCGTAGACCGGGTGGGCGAAATCCACGACGATTCCCCGCTGGCGCGCCTTGCGCCGGGCCGTGATCGCGTCGCGAATGTAGGTGCGGATATGGGATATCTTTTTGAAATCACTAACTTTGGCCCCGCGAAAGGTATGGGCCAGCTCGATCTCCATGCGCGCCATCATCCAGGTGGAAAAGTGCTCCCGTTGGGCGTGGTACGCGATGACGGCATCCGGAATCGCGGGCAGGATGCGAATCATATCCTGAAGCGTTGCGGCCCGCCCCACTTCTCGACCGTCGGGCATGCGGAAGACAAACTCTCCGAAGCCAAGGTTGCGGACGAAGAAATCGCGAATATCGTCGTGCAGGGAGGCCGAATTTTTATCGACGAAATGAACCTCCATGGATTCGGCCGGGAGGCGGTTGCCCGGCTCCGAGCTATAGAGCATCAGCGGCAGGAGTGGATTCACGGCCTTGATGGCGCGCAGCAGGGCCAGGCCCGCATCATCCGCAATGCGGCCGTTGCGCGGGAAGCGGGCATCGCACAGGACCGTCAGGATATAGGGTGCATAGCGCGCATAAAGCTTCTCCGCCTCCTCGTAGCTGCCGGCCACCAATATTTTGGGCCGAGCCCGCATGCGCAGGATACGATGGTCTTCATTGAGCGATTCATCCATGGCCGACTGGGTCTGACGCACGACCTCCTTGTAGATGAAAGGCAGAATCGAGGAGAGAAAAAGGGGTGAGTCTTCCACCAGGAGGATCACCCGCACGCCCGCGGCCTCGGTGTCGTTGGCTACATTCAAGCGATCTTCGGTGCTCTTGATCAGGGCCAGCAGCAGATCGGTGTTGCCCAACCAGACGAATTGTCGGTCGATCCAACTGCAGGTCCCATCGTGCGCCACCGTTGCCCGCGTCGCGGTTTCATGGGACAGGTAGTAGATCGGCATCTGGGGATGGCGGTCCTTGATCTCGGCACACAGACGCACAGACGCCACATCGTCCAGACGGGTCATGGTGATGACCAGGTCGTAGGGTTTGCTGGAAAGTGCCTCCAGGGCCTCCCGGCCGGATGAAACCCAGGTGATGCGCGGCGGGCGCGAGAGGTTCAATCCGCGGTACTCGTGAATGATGCGGCCGGCCAGCCGGCCGTCCTCCTCCATGATGTAGGCGTCATAAGGGCTGGAGACGAGCAGGACATCCTGAACCCGGTGGGCCATCAGTTCAAAAAACAGGCTAAAAGACTGCTCATGTTGGTCCTCTACACGCTCCATGGGGCCACCCGTTTCATTTTAAAAACCGGTTTGACATCAGGCTAAACAGGGTCTCACGGCTTGTCAATTAGAACTGGCCACGCCGTTTCTCCAGCAATTCTAACTGAATGCGATTCACCTTGAAGGGTGCGCCTTCCAAAAGTTTTTTGATAAGAAAATTCGCATCGCAACGGACATGGCAGACGTGGGTGGGGCAGGTGGCCAGGGCCACGTGAGCCAGCGGTCTTAGGGCCAGTTAGAATCCCTTCCGTTTTTCGCAACTGGTGGACGCTAAAAAGATGCCTATGTTAAATGCTTATGTTTATCAACGACACGTGGAGGAAACCCCTGATGAGCGAACAGCCCACCGCCGCCGGCAGAAGCAGCTACGATGTGATCGATACCGAACTGTTCTGGAAGGTCTTATCCGTTGAGCCGGGCATGACCGTGCTCGACCTGGCCTGCGGGGCCGGCCGGTATACCTTGCCCCTGGCCGAGAGAGTCGGCCCCTCCGGCCGCGTCATCGCCGTCGACCTCTGGGCCGAGGGCATCGACCGCCTCAAGACCGAGGCCGGTGCGGCAGGTGTCGACAATATCGAGGCCCACGTGGTCGATGCGGCCCTGGAATTGCCCATCCCACCCCGCGGCGTGGACCTGTGCCTGTTGGCCACCACGCTGCACGACTTTGCGGCCGACGGCACCGATCGGGCCGTTCTCACGCAAATCGCACGGGTGCTCCATCCCCAGGGGATTCTGTCGGTGGTCGAATTTATCAAAAAGGAGGGTCCTCCGGGACCGCCCAAAACCGTCCGGCTGTCGCTCGAGCAGGTGACCATGCGGCTGCTGCCCTTCGGCCTGATCCGCTTCGGCGCGGTGGTCGAGCTGGGTCCGCATGCCTATTTCTGCCAATTCAGAAGATTGCGCAAATCAAACTCGGCCTGAATACCCGGCGGCGTCAAGGGCGGGAAAGGGATCCGGTTCCTTCGCCCTTTCTGGCAGGCAGGATCGACAGCAGGGAAAGGGCGATGGAGATGAAGACCGCCACCAGCACCTTGTAGTAGGCATCCAGGGGATAGGCCTCCCCGACCCGGCCCACGGTATCCATCAGATAGCCGGAAAAGGGTTGAAACAGGGCCGTACTCAGGAAGGCCGCGGGATTCATCAGGCCCATGGCCGTGCCGGTCAGCCAGCCGGGGAAGAGCTCCTTGTTCATGGTCATGTAAAGCGACAAGGAGCCGCCGCCGCAAACCCCGATGATCAGGAACAGGGGACCGATGAGCCAGGCCGGCGGCTTTCCGTGGGTGGGCAGAAATACGGCCCAGCAGGCCAGACAGACGGTCAGGGCGGAGATCAGTATGGTTTTACGCTCGAACGGCAACCGGTCGGCCACAAGACCGAAAAGCGGCGAACCGACCACGAAACCGATGGGCATCAGCATGAGCAGGGCGCCGGCCTGCACGCGCGTGTAATCGTGGACGTCCATCAGATAGGGAACGGTCCACAGCCCCTGAAAGGCCAGCATCGGTCCACCGAAGAAAAAATAGGATCCGGTGACCATCCAGAAATTGGGTTTGCCGAAGACAATGGCGAGGCGGCCCATGGTGGTCAATGCCGGTGGATCGTTTGCGTCCTGTTTGTTGGCCTGGCCATCGATCTCCGGTTCTATCGGCGGCCAGCCCTTGTCTTCCGGTTTGTCCCGCAAAATGAGCCAACACACCAGTGCCATCAGGAGTGACACGGCGCCGATGGCGACGAAAGACATGCGCCACCCCATCCAGATGACCAGGTAGGTCAATGGCAACGAGGCCGCCAGATTGCCGGCATTCCCGGTGGCCAGAAAGATCCCGGTCATGCCGGCAAACTCCTTGGCCCGGAACCATTTGGAAAAAACCTTGAGGGCCGGTACGAAGACCCCGCCCACGCCGATGCCGATCATGGCCCGGCCCAGCGTCGCCACGGTCATATCGGGTGCCAACCCGAAAATCACGGCGCCAAGACAGGCGATGGCCGTAAACAGGGTGGTGACGGTCCGCGGGCCCCAGGTATCTGACAGCAGCCCCACCGGTGGTTGCACGGCGGCATAAAGATAGAAGTAGGCGGAAGACATGAATCCCAGTGCCGTGGCATCGGTACCGAAGTCCCTGACCAGGTCACGGGCGATCACGGTGGGCGAGATGCGATGCAGGCATGCCAGAAAATAGATGATGCTCAGCACGATGAACAGATACCAGCGGTATCCCCGCAAGGATCCCCAATCGAACCACCTGCCATCTTTTTGCACCCGGTGTATCCTTTCGCACGAAGCCGGACGGACCGGCAGTCTGTTTACTCTGGAACTCATAGCCACGTCATCTTTCATCGCGGCTTTCGGGGTTAAAGTCAATTCTCATCGTCCACACCCATGGATTTTCCCAAAAACGCTTCTGAGATCTATGGTGAAACTTAGAATATTTCGATGATACCGAACAACAAACCGCCAATTCGAACGATGCACCGACCTCGACCGGGCTTTTTAGGATTTCAACCCCCTAGTGCTTCTGGTATAGTAATTTTTTTCAAGGCATTGCCATCGCGACAGGCGCCCTTTCACCCGCAACCGCCGGAAACGATCGATTCACATGTCCGATACCAGGATTTTTTATGGATGGTACATTGTCGCCGCCTGCTTTGCGCTCTGCTTTCTCTTTGCCGGTGCCGGCTTCTACTCGTTCAGCGTCTTCATCAAACCCATAGAGAACGAGTTCGGCTGGGAGCGTTCGGCCATCTCGTTGACCATGTCGATCTACCTGATCGTGGGCGGCCTGATGGGACCGGTCTTCGGCCGTCTGGTGCAAAAATATGGCCCTAAAAGGGTGATGCGCGTTTGCGCCGTTTGTGCCGGGGCCTGTTTCATGCTGGTCGGTCTGACGCGTTCGATAGGATACTTCTACACGGTTTATGCGCTTCTGGCCGTGTCGGTGTGCGGTATGGGTGTCATTCCAGCCAGCAGCCTGCTGGCCAACTGGTTCTTCCTGCGGCGCGGCAGGGCTGTGGGGATCTCCATGGTGGGCATCTCCGCCGGGGGTCTTGTGCTGGCGCCGTGCGTCGGCATGGTGGCGGTCGCCTACGGTTGGAAGAGCGCCTTTTTTGGAATCGGCATCCTGGTGTGGGCCATCGCTCTGCCCGTGATTCAGTGGGTGGTCAAGGACCATCCTTCCGAGATGGGCACTTATCAAGATGGCAGGCCCGCGCCGAAGCGCACTCCGAATCAATCCGCCGTTCCGACGCCCCAGGCGGAGTCCGGCCGGCCGGCCGGCCAAGTGTTCCGCAGCAAAGCCTTCTGGTCGATCTTCGTCTCCTTTTTCCTTGCACCGTTGGCCCAGATGGGCGTCTTACAGCACCAGGTGCCGCTGATCATGGATGCCGGGACCAGCGAAGCCATGGCTGCGGCGGCCCTGGGCGTCACCGCGGGAGTGGGTGGGATCGGAAAACTCAGTTTCGGGCGGATCTCCGAAAGCTGGCCGTTTCACTATGTCGTGCTGCTCTGCTTCGGGCTTCAGGCCCTGGCCGTGGGGGTGCTGCTCTATGCCCAGTCGGCGCTGGCGGTGTGGTGCTATGCGATTGTGTTCGGATTTGCCATGGGCGGCGTCGTGGTGCTCATGCCGCTGGTGGTCGGCCACTTCTGGGGGTTGATCTCCTACGGCGTGCTGCTGGGCGCCATCTGGGTGGCCAATTCACTGGGCGGCGCATTGGGAACCTATGCCTCGGGCCTGATCTACGATCACTGGGGCGATTACCGATATGCCCTCTACCTGTTCATCGGGGCCTATATCGCCTCCATCGTCTCTTTTTTCATCGCCGGAAAACCGTCGCTCTATCATGCTGTCCCGGAGGCGGCATCCCGCCGCTGACCCAGCTGCCTATTCCTATTCATGCTGCGCCACTGTAAAAACCTGCCGGAAAATCCTGCGCCCTCGCGGGATTTGCTCATTCCTGTCCGCCGTTCCGCGGTGTCGAGACAAAGAGTTGTTCAATGGTTTTTCGATCGTATTTGCCGGCTGCGGTCATGGGCAGCTTATCCAGCACCTTGATGGTGCGCGGCCGGGCATAGGGTTCCAGACGTTCGGCCAGAAACCGGCCGAGGTCGCCGGGATCCACCCGGCCTTCGACCACGGCCACGACCTGGTTTTCCCGCCCGGTGTCCACCGGCAGGGAGACTACCAGGGCGTCGCGCACCCCGGGAAATTGTCGGATGCACTCCTTGACCGCCTCCAGGTCCACCCGGCGTCCGCCCACCTTGACGATGCCATCGGCCCGTCCGATCAGCATGAAACGTCCCCGGCCGTGGCAGCCACGCGATCGCCCATGACAAAATAGCCGTCCGTGTCGCGTTCGAGCTCGGGAGAAAGGTAATCGGACCGGACCTTGAACCGCTCCCCTTCGATGCGGACCGCAATGGTGCGATAGGGTTTGAAATCGGTCTCGCCGGCGGCACGCACCCGTGCGGCGATGCCGCC
Organism: Desulfatitalea tepidiphila; assembly: GCF_001293685.1. NCBI lineage: Bacteria > Pseudomonadati > Thermodesulfobacteriota > Desulfobacteria > Desulfobacterales > Desulfosarcinaceae > Desulfatitalea > Desulfatitalea tepidiphila. The sequence goes on from NZ_BCAG01000003.1 coordinate 2,598,760, forward strand.
GGTCTCCGTGGAACCGTAGATTTCGGCGATGCCGACACCGGTCTGGGCGCTGAAGGCGGCCGCGTCTTCGGCGGCCAGCATGCCTGCCGAGGAAAAGGCCAACCGCAAGGCAGGCGCCGTCAACGCATGACCGTTGAGAGCGCGATAGTGGGCCGGCACGCTCACCAGGATCGTGGCCTCTGTTTGGGCGATCGCCGATTCGATCTCGCCTGGAAAAGAGGGTGTGGCCCCGGACACGGCAGCCGATGCCAGCAGCGGCGTTAAAATGGAATAGAGTAGTCCATAGATATGGTTGGGATGGACGGTGGCCACCAGACGGTCCTGGTCGGTGACATGGTAATGGTCAACAATGGAAATCGTCTCGGCCAGCAAATTGCGTACGGTTTTGGTCCACATTTTAGGGGCGCCGGTGGAACCGCCGGTGAAAAGCCGCACCCATTCGGCCCCCGGCGGCCTGGACGGCAGGGCATCGCTGGGCGGCCAGGACGCCCGGCCCCCTTCCGGAATGATACAGCGGACCGACGGCGGCGCTTCGACGACACGGTCTGTCACCACACATTCATAGGGAAGCAGACCATACAACTCGGACAACACCTGAGGAGATGAAGCGTACGGCAGGATCACGCTCGGACCGCCGGCCAGGGCCGCCAGAAGCGTCGCCGTGATCACGCCTTTGTCTTCGGTGCACAGGCAGACGCGCCGCGTCTCGACGCTGCTGTGGAACATCTGGTGCAGATGGGCGGCCATCTCGTAAAGCCGTTCGAAGGTGGTCCCGCCGATAACAAACTCTTTTCGGGGTTGCGCCGGTCCGCTCAACAGGCGCGCCACCCATTGATTCAATTCTGTCTCGCTTCTGAAAAATGCCACACATACCTCATGGGAGTTCGGGTTGCTGCCGGTCGACCATCGATCCTTGCCTTTCAAAGACCTATCCGCTTTTACGCCGCTGGATCAACGCGGCGAGATTGGTGCGATGAAACCACACGATGCACAACGCCGTTATCACGACGGCCGCCGCGCCAAACGGATGCCCCGCCCATCGATGGACGCCGAAGCCCGCAAGAACGGCGAGCATGCCGAAGGATCCGATGAACGGAATACGGACCATCGCAAAAACCGCGACGTAGGTCAAGGCCGCCAATCCGGCACCCAGAGGCAGCAATACGGCATAGAACCCCAGGTGGTTGGCAACCCCCTTGCCGCCCCGGAAACCGTGAAAACAGGGAAAATGGTTGCCCATGATCAACGCCAGACCGGCCCACGGCACCCAGCCAGTTTCCCAATAGTGCCGTGCCAGAAACGCCACGGCCGCGGCCCGGCCGACATCGAGGAGGAGAATCACGGCGGCCATCAGCCACCCGGCTTGACGAAACACATTGGTGACACCGGGATTTCCGCTGAAACGGCTGCGCGGATCGTCCTTGCCGAGCAGTCGAAACAGAAGAATCGAAAAGTTCACCGATCCGGCCAGGTAGGCGCAGATCAAACCGGCCAAAAAAGATGCGATAGAGATCATGCGCCCGCCTCCGCCTCATGGTCAGGGAGTTGCACCAGGGTGACCAGGTGGTCGTCGATCGGGGTGTGATAGGCGCATTGTTGGGACCCCGGCCTCAATTCGAAACGGCTCTCCCTTTGCCCGACAGAAACCACCTCGGTCTGCGCCCAGGCTTGGGCCAGGGAGATGCCGAGGGCCTTGGCCACGGCCTCCTTGATGGACCAGATCCGGATCGCCGCATGGATCGGGCCAGGCTCGAACTGCTCTGCACAGATCCGCTCGTCGGGAGATGCGAACAGGTGCAGCGCCTTCTCGATGCCCGCCTTCAGCTGCTCCACATCCACACCCAAGGCGCCCGGGCCGGCGGCCGCCACCGCGAAACGGCGGTCATGGGCCACGCTGCAAGCCAGCGCCCCTGCCCCATGGATCTTAGCGCAGACCGGACGAACGGCGTCCGCGGCCAAGGTTTCCAGATCCCGGGGCGGCGTCCGGTGGTCGTTGTCCGATAATTTTCGCGCCAGCCGCTTGCAGGCCAGGCGGGCCGCCAGATAGCCGGTTCGGCGCCGATCGCCCATGGCCGCCATGCGCTGATGCTCAAGATCGGACAGGCAGCGACCGGCGAAGGCCATGACCGTATCACGCTCGATGAGGGTAATCGTCACATCGGGCTGAAATGACAGCGGTTCATCCTCACCGGCCACGCCTTTGCGGATCCAGTCCGGCGGCTGCAGTCGTCCGCCGCTGACATCGCGCATCTCGATCCCCTGCACCACCTCGCAGGCCCGGCCGTCTGGCGCAAGAATCCAGGCATCGAAGCGGAGCACCGGTCCATGGGGTTCTGTCGGTAAGATCCGGGCCACATAGGTCTGGCCCGCCTGGGTCGGCGACAGGATCCGCCGTCGGGCGATGCCGACCGGAAACGCCACCAGGCCGGCAAAGCGCTGGCTCCACACACAGGCGGCATGGAAGGCGGCGTCGAGCACGAAGGGCGAGCCCAGCGGCCCAGGGGATAAATCCGGCGCCTGGAGATGGGCCAGCGCGCCTTCGGCGGTGAGCAGAAGGGGCCGGACGATATTGCGGTAGGCCGAACCGAAAGGGACCAGCTGGGCATAGATCCGCTCGGGCGTCACCTTGAAACAGGGCCCTTCCAGGGCGGCGGCCAGATCCAGCGCGAGTGGCGGCAAGGAGTCGCCGGCGTTCCCGAAATCCATCTGGGCATGGACGACACTGCGGCTCATCTGGGCGGTCTTGGCGATGCGCCGGGTGATCAGGGCGGCCCGTATCGCACCGCCCGGCTGTTCGGAAAGGTCGCAGAAGGCACGGATCGACGGGCCGTCTGCCGTCAGGGGCAGAAATTTTTCGAATCGGGCGGCCGCCAGGTGGTGCACATCGATGTGCGGATAGATCTCCGACACCTGCGCGGCCAAGGCTTGCATGGCCTCCACGGCCGGCAGCACGGCGCGCCCCTGGAAATGGTGATCCAACCCGTACGGGGGGACCGCGATCTCCACTTCCCGGCGCACGGCGCGCCCTATTCTGGAAAAATCTCCCATAGTCGTACCGTCTTGGGATCGATTTCCACGGGAATGCCCCTGGCATTCACGGCACAATGACGGGTATAGCCGATACAGACGATATCCCCGCTCGGGTCGTGGGTAATCACGTAATCGAAACGCAGCTTGACCCGCTCCCTTTTGCCGGGGCGGGTGTGAATCAACATGGCATCGTCGTAGTGAAGCGGCCGGAAATAGTCGAGCCCGGTGGAAATGATCGGGTAGACGAACCCGCTGTCCTCGATCTCCCGATAGGGATAGGCCGCTTCGCGCATGAGCGACGCGCGTCCGAACTCGAAATAGCGCAGGTAGTTGGCGTGATAGACCACCTGGGAGCGGTCCGTATCGGCGTAAAGGGTTCGCAGCCTGCATTGGTGCCACACCAGGCCGCCGTTACGGTCGCGCACATAGGCAGGATGGCCGTCGATGGGCTCGGGGATAAAAGGCTTGGGGCGCAATGTCAAACCCCCCTGAAAACGATGCAGCAGTTGGTGCCGCCGAAGCCGAAGTTGTTGGACAAGAAAAATTCATGGGCGTGCCGGCGCGGCTGGTTGGGAACCACGTCGATGTCGGCGAATGCAGGATCCGGAACGTGGTTGACCGTGGGCAGAACGATGCCCTGCTGCATGGCCTCGATACCCAGGGCCGCCTCGATGGCGCCGGCCGCGCCCAGGGTATGCCCGAGTTGGGATTTGTTGGAAGAGACAGGGATTTTTGAAAGACGCTCCCCGAAGACTTCACGCAGGCTCTCGGCTTCGACCAGGTCCCCTTTGAGCGTCGACGTGCCGTGGGCATTGACATACTCGATATCCCGAGGCAGCAGTCCGGCGTCTTCGATGGCCTGGGCAATGGCGCGCACGATGGTCGCCTTGTGCGGCAAGGTGAAATGATGGGCGTCCGAGGTCCAGCCGATGCCCAGCACCTCGGCCTTGGGCGTCAAGTTGAGCGCTGCCACCATCTCGTCGGCGGCCAGCACCACCGCACCGCCGCCTTCGGAAAGCACGAATCCCCTTCGATCGATGCTGAACGGTCGCGAGGCCTGGGTGGGATCGTCATAGGCCCGATCCCCGGGCTCGACCTTGATGGTGGCCCACATGTTGGCGAAACCCTGGATGATTTCGGGAATCAGGCAAGTCTCCGCCCCGCCGGCGATCACAAAGTCGCAATCGCCGTCGCGAATCATGCGGGCGCCGATGGCGATGGCGTGGTTGCCGGAGGCGCACGCCCCCTGGGGGGAAAAAATCGGGCCCGTGAACCCCAGCAGCATGCCGGCTTTGCCCGCCGGCAGGTTGGCGCACAGATTGGGCAACAGGTAGGGACTGACCTTCAGCGGCCCCCGCCGGGTATAGTTTTCAAATGCGATGCGCAGCGCATCGCAGCCGTTCAGGGCCGATCCCATCAGGCAGGCCGTGCGCGGGCCGGTTCGGTCATCCATCTCCAGGCGGGCGTTTTCCAAGGCCCGCTTGCACACCACCATGGTGAGAAAGACAAAATCCGCGTTCCAGTTGTAGGCTTCCTTGCGGTCGATGAAATCGAACGACTGGGGATTCCAGTCGGGAATTTCGCCGACCACGTTGCTGCGTGAAGTGGTCTGGCAGCGCGTCACCCGCCGGAAGCCGGCCTCGCCGTTGACCGCACGTCGCCAGGTCGAGGCGAAGTCGTTGCCCAGGGGCGTGGCCACGTCGTAGCCGACCACGTATACTTTTCGATTGAGAGCCTGTTTCATAATCGTCTGTGTCTCGATGTTCTTTGCCGACTGAACCGTTTTTTTAGCCGCCCTATGCCATTCATGGATGCGGCCGTCATACGAATCATTTCAAACGCTCGAACAGCACGCAGCTGTTGCATCCGCCGAAGCCAAAGGCATTCTTGAGCACGAAGGTCTGGTCCACCTTGCGGCATCCCTCGGCCACGCAATCGATATCGATCTGCGGATCGGCCTGGTAGTTGATCGTGGGCGGCAGGATGCCCTCCACCATTCCCTGGACTGCAAGAACCGACTCGATGGCGCTGGAGGCCCCCATGGCATGGCCGATGAGGGACTTGTTGGCGGTCACCGGCGGCAATTTCCGGCCAAAAACCGCCGACAAGGCATCGAACTCGACCTTGTCGCCGACCCGCGTCGATGTCGCGTGGGCGTTGATGGCGTCCACCTGCCCGGGGGTGATGCCGCCCCGCTCGATACTTTCCTGGATGCAGCGGCGAACCGTCTCGAAATTGGGGGCCACGAAATGGTAGGCATCCGACGTCATGCTCCACCCCCCTATGGCCACGGCATAATCGAGGCCGTGCGCATCCGCGAAGGCCTGGGAAGCGAGCAGAATACAGCCGGCCCCCTCGGAAATCACGAAGCCGCGCCGATGCCCTGAAAACGGCCGACTGGCCAGCGCCGGTGCCTCAGCAGGCTCGCCCTCCTTCGGTACGAACGCGCCGTTCATGGTGGCGAAACCGGCCACGATGGGCGACACGAGCGCGAAATCCACGGCGCCGCAGATCACCACATCGGCGCGATTCAACTCGAGAAGCATGGCGCCCATGATCATGGAAGTCAATCCGGTCGCGCAGGCGGTGATCGTACTTGTGATCGGCCCCGTGGCACCGGTCCACATGGAGACCCGGCCGGTGACCATGTTGATGCAGGAGTTGGGATTGACGTAAGGCATGGGCAGGTTGCCCTCGGCCATCAGCTTGCGATCGGCGTCCAGGAGCGCATCGAGGCCTCCCACCGCGCTGCTGTAAGTGATGGCGGTCCGGGGCGCCAACGCCGGCGTGATCTCCAGGCCGCAGCTCTCCAGGGCGCGCTGCACGGTCAACAAGGCATACTTGAAAATCGGCGACACCCAACGGGCCTGTTCGCGCGGCTTCAGGAAATCATACGGCAGGTGGTCGATATCCGGCACTTCGCCGGCGATCTGGACCGGGAAGTCGGCGCTGGTCGGAAAGCGCGTCAAACGGCCGATGCCGCTTCGCCCCTGCAGGGCGCTGTCCCATTGGGCGGCCAGATCGAGGCCCAGCGGTGAAACCGCATCATAGCCGATGATGACCGCTCTTTTTGAATCCATGGTTCGCACCGCCGTTGATATGTCCTTTTCCGGCATCCAAGCCAAAAATATAATCCTACCCCAAAGCTGCAAAAATGAAAACCACCTGCGGTCCAGGTGGTTGTTGATCTTTATCTTTTAAACTCAACATGTCCGACTTCAAATTGCGGCAAATCCGCCCCAGACTTACCAGGGAATGAACTGGTAGAGCTTGGCGAACATTTCGTACACCTCGATCCAGTTCTGCAGGTCCTTGGCCGATCGCATGTGCGCCCTTTTGTTGACCATGACCCAGCTCATGTGTGCCGCACCATCCTTGCAGGTCGAACAGTCCCGGGTTTCCGAAGTGCAGCAGCGGTGCATGGTCTTCAGATCCGATGCCCAGCGGATGAAATTGGTCAGCCGCTTGGGTTGCGGATGGCGCGTGTCCAGCGGCTGGGTGACGGATGGGCATTCCCGCCAGCCAAACGAACGACCGAGCATTTTCCCGGTGGTAATGATCTCATGGTAGTACCTGGATGAGATGACGGTCTGCGGGTAGGCATCGAGCATGGCATCCATCTCCGCCCGAATCGCGGCAAGCTCTTCCGGCTGCCAGGAGAATCCCTCCACCCCTTCGTCGTTGGATAGCAGCTGCATGTGAACCTTGAGGCCGGCATCCGCGATCTTGCGCACGATCCGTTCGGTTTTGCCGATCTGCTTGGGGGTGATGGTGTAAAGATAATAGGCATGGGGATCGCCATAGTAGTGCTTGCTGGAAATGGAAAAGGCGTCCTTGCCCCTGAGGAGCCGCTCATCCTCCTCATCGCCCCACAGGGAAATCCCCACCATCATGTCGGGAAAACGGTCCCTGGGGACCTTGATCAAACCGTTGGTGGCGCAGAACGTGGGCAACCGCTTGTAGAAGGCTTCGACCCGATCCAGGCAAAGAGTCGGTTCGCCGCCGATAAGGATGGCCAGGTTGACCCCGCGGGCCATCTCCTTGTCGATGAACGCCTCCCATTTGTGGAGATCCATCTCTTCGACAGCCACCTTATGTTCATCCGACGAAAAGAAAAAACACCCCTTGCATCTCAAGTTGCAACGGTTGGTCACATCGTAAATCGAACTGCGGATATTGAGTTTGGAAATCCTCTTGTAGCGTTCGTGCCAATGGTCATCCAGCAGTGAACTGACGGTCTTCATCCATGACTCCTCAACTGACAGGGCCTTTGCGGCCCATCGAAACAGGCTAAAACAGATCGTGCCCCGGCGGCGCCACCCATCGCTGACACAAGTTGACCCCCTTATCGTACCCGGTGACCCACACAGCGAGGTAGGTATCGACGTAGTCCAACCAGGAGGCGAACACATCGGGTTCGCAGGCATGCCGGAACAGACGGGCTGTGACCACGGCGCTTCCGGCGGCGTAATGGCGGCAATCCCGGCAATCGGTATCCGGCACGCAGCAGGCGGCATCGCGGTCCCAATTCAGGTCGGTGCGGTATTGGCGAAACGAACGGCCCAGCCCGATGTCGGTCGACGGATTGCAACGCGGATAGGAGCAGCCGAAAAGCGCATGGAGCCCCAGGTGATGGGTGTGGGACACGGCGTTGTAGTGCGAATAGAGCACGGTTTCGGGATAACGCTGAAGCAAATTGAGCATGGCCTGGCGGGTCTGCCGGAGAGATGATTCCGTATGGCGCAGGGCGCCGGTATAACCCACCGGCGAAGAGAAGACGTTGAAAGTGATCTTGCACCCCTCCCTGGCCAGAATGCGGGTCACTTGATCGGCTTCGGCAATGTTGTGCGGCGTGAAGGTGTAGACGAAGACAGCCCGCGAATCGCCACGGTAGTTTTCGATCTGCCGCTGCAGCATCTGCTTGGCGCCGCGAACCCGCTGACTGGTGTCGTCATTCCCCCAGACGGAAATATGAATCTTGTAGCCGATCGATCCGGGAATCCATTTTAGCCCGTTGGTGGCGATCGAGCCCAACGGCATCTCTTCGTGGCAAACCGTCAAAAGCTCCGGAACCAGAGAGGGCTCCGCGCCGGCCAGCACCACGTAGGTGATCCCGCGCGCCTTTTCCGATTTCATCAGCGATCGCCATTTTTCGGGATCGCCGACTTCATGGGCATGCTGCTTTTCGCCTTTGTAGTAGTAGCATCCTTCACACCGGATGTTGCACCGGTTCGTCATGTCGTAGGTGGACTCCCGCAAAAAAAAATAGCGGCGTACACGATCCCATCGCTCCCGCACATGGGGTTCCGCGATCAGATCGGAAAATTTCCATTCGCCGGCCCCTGTGTCCGGTTTCGACGTCGAATGGGTTAAATGTTTGGCTTCCACTGTAAAACTCCCTGAACCGCCGGAGACAAATGTGTCCCCTCGGTGAATTCGGCGAAAGGTTCAAATAAAAACATGTACCCTCACACACGGAGGTCAATATATATCAAATCGGCGGATGACCTTAACTTTCTTACTTTCATACTTTCCGACTTTCAAACGCCGATCCTTCCGACTCAAACCTTTGCCTCGATCTTCTTCAACAAATATTCCGAAATCAAACGGACGGTCGTCAGCTTGGGGTAATCGTCCTCGTCGATGCGCACCGCGTATTCATCACGGAGAACCAACGCAACGGTCGCCAGGTCCATGCTGTCGATGCCGACTTCGTCCACCAGGTCGATGTCCGGATCGAAGGTTTCCGGAGTGACATCTTCCAGCTTCAGCTCATTGATCATGATCTCCGCAACGCGGTGCATCATCTTGTCCAGTTCAGTCGCCACAGCCATGCTTAACTCTCTCCTTTGGGATCTTTCATCAGTGCCCATCCACTAATGACCAATTTGCCCGATATCGGCGTTGCGAGAAAAATTTAATCCTCGGAACATCGACCATATGCCTGCGGTTAAATTTTTCGCGCGCCTTGATCTCGACCCAATTGGCCTGCTTGTGGACGGACACGCGTTCACTACTTAATGGGCTCAACGGCCATATTGCCGCTGCACACCAGTTCGTCCCCTTTTGCAATACGAAAGGCATAGGTGCCCGCTTTCCCCGCCTTGGGTTCGGCCGTCACGGTGATGCGGTCCCCTGGTAGAATCATCTGCTTGAATCGCACCCGACTCACTTCCCGTACACGAACCGCGCCTGAAAACCCGTGACCGATCAGATCGAAAACCATACCGAGCTGGGCGATTCCGGGCAACACCGGGTTGCCGGGGAAATGGCCGTTGAACCAGGTCGAATCGGCCGGCACATAGACTTCGGCATTGAGTTTTGCGGCATCGATTGGATGCCGGACGGTGAGGTCGTACCACATAGTGCTTTTCCCTGTAAATCTCATAGTTGAGGCCCGTTCGCCAACCAAAGGCAACTCAACGGATGAGATATTCCCACAAGGGGCCGGTGAATCCTTTTCGGTACATTCGTTTTAAAATATTACCCGTCTCTTCGGCGCCCGCCCCTTGCACCCAATTATCCCGTCCCTTCGCATGACCGGCGATCATCTCTGCGGCACGCGCGATGCTGAGCTCCGGTGGCTGGTAAAAGACCGGCGCCAGAATGCTCTCGGACGCGTCGATCTGCCCCTGCTCTCTTGCCAACGCATACAAAGCGGTGTGGGGATAGATTCGCATACCGCAAAAAAGAAACATAACGGCTTTATGCAATTTATCAATATTGGCCAGCGTCTCAGACAAGGTGTGTTCGCTCTCGCCGGGACCGGCGAACAGAAAATAGTGCGCCACGTGGAGACCGGCTGCGTTGGCCGCCCGATGGGTCGCAAAGACCTGGGCGACATCGAAAGGCTTGCCATAGGCCCGCAGCACCGGATCGCATAGCGCCTCGGTCCCGAACTCCACATGTTTGAGGCCGCAATCGGCCATGGTGTCGAAATAGCCGTCCGGCATCCGGTTCGGGGCGAAAAATCCCCCCCAGGGAATGGCGAGCCCGGCGGCCTTGAAGGCTTTAGCCACCGACAAGCTCTGTTCAGGATGGGCATTGAAAGCCGAATCGGTGATGAACAGATACTTGGCTCCGGCCTGTTGGAGCGCCACGGCGTCAGCGGCGATCTCGTGAGGCGGCCGATAGCGCATGGCTCGGCCTTCGAGATGCGGGTAACTGCAATAGACGCATCTGAACGGACAACCCCGTTTGGTCTGCAGGTTGAGCATCCCGCCGTTTTTCAGATAAAAACCGAGATCGTCCGGCTGGGCGGGCATCTGTCTGACCGCCTGCCTGGTCCAGGGCCGCGGTTTGGCGGCCAGGCCGTCACGACCGATGACGCCCTCTATACAGGCCGGGTCTTCTCCCTTTTCCAAGGCTGTCAGCAGCGGGGCCATGCGTTCGCCTTCCCCCACCACGCCGTAGTCGGCCGCCAGAAGCGTCATCAATTCCTGGGGAAAGATGGTGAAACCGCTGCCGCCCAGGACGATGGGTGCCGTGCTGACCTGCCGGATCCGATCGACCAGTCGCTGGTAGTCCGGGATGTAGCTCATGGGATGCAAGGCATCGGTGTTATCGATGTTGCGCAGGGAAATGCCGATCACATCGGGCGCAAAGCCTTCCAGCACCGTAGCGAGTCCTTGCCCATCGGCGAGGCAATTCATGTCCAGACGCTGCAACTGGTGATCGGGGCCGATGGCGCCGGCCACGTAATCCAATCCCAGCGGGTAGACCGGATAGGGCTCAAGGACCGTATTGGCGGAAATCAGCAGTACCTTCACGATGGGACAATCCTGATCGCTGTAATGAAATCACCCAACCCCAACACCAGCATGCCTTTGCCGTTCAGCGCCTGGTCGCTATTGCCGACGAGCGGACCGGGAACGCTGCCGCGTGCCACCATCTCCGTCGCGAGCACCGACGCTACTGCTGTAGCGCCGCCAAACTCCCCGGTCAGACGGCGATAGTCGATCACCGCGCCCTGGAATCGGCTCAGCTCCAGGAATGAATCCAATTGCCGTTGGGCCTGCTTGCGCCGGGCAGCCGGCAGACCGACCATCACTGCGCCGAACCGGCGATCCATGGCCGCCGCGCCACCCAGCGCCTGGACCAGCGCTTTCATGCCGTCTGCTGGTTCGCCGGCCCCATAGTGGACCAGGTCGATGCAAGTCGCGCCTTTCGCCTGCCGGCGTTGCAGCAGCAACCCGCCACCGCCGTCGGCGGGCTGGGCGGCCAGACGGACCGACGCATCGAACAAGGGCGAAAACACCGGATGATGTTCGTCGGCAGCGGCGACGAATATCGGATCGGCCGTTTGCCGGGTCAACAGATCGGCCGCGAGCAGGGCCTGCTCGAAGGAATAATCGCCACCCGAAGTCGTTACGTTGGCCCCTTTGGCCCCCAACAGCATGGCGATCTGCCCGGCCGGCGCATTGTGCACCGAGCCGATGAAATCGGTGGGCGAAGGGTATTGCTGACCGGTTTCGATCAATCGTTCGAGAAAATCGTGGGTTTCGGACAATGCCCCCCAGGCCGTGCCGAAACTGACCATGACCGGCATCCGTTCCGCATCGGCGCCATCACAGGCGTGCACGGCGAGGGACAGGGCCATTTGAGGCAGGCGCTTCAGACGCCGGATCAATCGCGGGGCCAGTCCCTGGGCCAACGCCTCGCCGGCCAGCACTCCCCGGCAGGCATGGCCGGCAAAAAAAGCGCGGTGCGTCTCATCGGTCAACCCGGCACCGGTGAGGCAGGCACGCCCCACAATGGTCAGGCCCGGGCGATCGGACGCCGACGGGGAGGTTTCGGGACGACGCGCGGTCCTGGAGACGATCAGCGAGGCGTTGTTGCCGCCGAAGCCGAACGAGTTGCTCAAGACCGTGCTGACCGGCCCTCTCAGCGGCGATGCCACCGGCGCAATACCCAGGGCCGGATCGATCGTACGATACCCCACATTGGCCGGGATCAACCCGCAATCGATGGACAGGGCGCCGACGACAGCCTCGATGGCGCCCGCAGCGGCCAGCGGATGCCCGGTGGCCCCCTTGATGGACGAGGCCGGCGGGAGTCCTGGTCCAAAAAGTGTTTTCACGGCCCTGGCCTCGGAGAGATCGTTATCGATCGTGCCGGTGCCGTGCAGATTGATATAATCGATTTCTGCAACAGAGATTCCGGCATCGTCCAATGCCGCCCGCATGGCAGCCGTGGCACCGGCGCCTTCGGGATGCGGGGTGGTGGCATGGTAGGCATCGCACGACAGACCTGCACCGATGATCTGCGGGCAGGCCACATCCCCCGGTGCCAGTGACAGCAACAGCATGGCTGCACCTTCGGCCACCGACATCCCGCGGCGATCCCGGTCGAGCGGACGGGCCCCGTCGGGATCGATGAGCTGCAAGGCATTGAAACCGAAGTAGGTCAGCCGGCAAAGCGAGTCCGCACCGCCGGCCAACACGCGGTGGGCCAGACCGCGACGCAGCATCTCCATTGCCAGCTTGATGGCCACTGCTCCCGAAGAGCAGGCTGTGGAAACCGTTATCACGGGTCCGACGCAACCGCTGCGACGGGCGATATCCTCGGCGACCGAACCCAGGGCGTGCAAGCCATAACGCTTTGGATCGTCGATCTTTTGTTCAAACAGGGACTCGGTGGTCAGTATTCCCCCGGTGGTAGTGCCAAGCACGATGGCATCGGGTGGGATGTCACAACCCGCCAGGGCTCGATCTGCGGCCAGGCGGGCCAACCGGTGGGTCCGCGGCGGACTTTGCCCCGCATCTGCCAATGAGACCGCGCCGACCGGCAGATGCCGCGGCAACGCTATCGGAAACGGGCTTGCCGTTGTGAGCGCCCGTCTGGCGTTGATCAATGCATCCGTGGTCTCGTCCAGACCAAGGCCGAGCGGGCTGACAATACCCATGCCGACAATGTAGACGGCACCACCTGTCAATTGGGAAGCTCCGGCGCTTTCTCCTGGATGTAGGCGGCCAGTGTCCGCAGCGTGGCAAACACCTTGGCACCCAACTCTTTGTTGTTGATGGCCACACCATAATCTTTCTCGATCATGATGACCATCTCCAGCACATCGATGGAATCGATGCCAAGCTCTCCGCCGACCAGTTGGTCGTCCTCTTGGATGTCCTCGGGTTTGACATCCGGCAAATTCAAAATGTCGACGATCTTACTTTTCAGTTCCGCAATAAGTTGATCCATGAACCTGTCCATTAAAACATCATTAAGATTAACGTGTGGATGGACACACGGCGTGTGATATAGTACCATCCGGTTTTTGTAAATTTATTAATCTATATGCTTAACGCTATCTTTTCAATGTTTTTTCGAGCTGCGTAACACAACGCCATGACGACGCCACGAATCGACCTGGAAGCACTCGTTCCCCATCGCCGGCCCATGCTGCTGATCTCGGAGATCATCACCTTCGACGACCAGTCGGCTGCCACGCGATCGGTTGTCGGGCACGATTGGCCGCTGATGGGGCCGGATGGGGTCAATGCACTGATATTGATCGAATTGGTCGCTCAGACGGCGGCCATCAACAACGGCTGGGAACTGTTCAAACGCGACGGCCCTGGTACCGACCGCCGCGGGTGGATCGTAGGGATAAAATCGGCCCGTTTCCAGGTCCGAGCCATTGCCGCCCATACGACAATCGTGGTTGAATCGGTCAACCAATTTGCATATGACAACTTCAGGGAGATTCAGGGCATTGCAACAATCGAGGGAAAACCGGTGGCCGAGGTGACGCTGCAGTTGGTGCAGGCCGAACCGTTGGCGACACCGTAAGAAGTCCAATTTCTGCATCATTTAATATCATCGAACGGAGCATAGAAGATGAACGATATCGTCAATCAGCCGGTTGCCCTGGTCACCGGGGGGAGCAAGGGAATCGGCAGGGCCATCTGTGTGGAGATGGCGGCCAACGGTTACCAGGTAATCATCAACTACTTTTCCGACGCCGATGGTGCCCGTGAAACCCTCGAGCAGGTCGAGGCGGCCGGCAGCAGGGGTATGTGCGTGCCGTTCGACGTAGCCGACCCAGACGCCACCCAGAAGGGTCTGGAAACCATATTCAACACCTACCCGACGGTGGACGCACTGATCAACAATGCCGGACGCATCGCCGATGAATTGTTCATCATGATGACGCCGGACAAATGGCGCAGCGTCATAGACATCACGTTACAGGGGTTTTACAATGTGACCCGGCCGATACTGGAAAAAATGGTGGTCCAGAAGCGCGGTGCCGTGGTATCCATCGCTTCGGTGGCCGGGATCATGGGCAACCGCGGGCAGTCCAACTATGCCGCGGCCAAAGCAGGTCTGATCGGCGCCAGCCGTTCGGTGGCGTCGGAGGTGGCCCGGCTGGGCATCCGCGTCAATGTCGTGGCCCCGGGGTTGATCCAGACCGAAATGATCCACGATGCCCCGGTGCAGAAGATCAAGGGGATGATTCCAATGGCCCGATTGGGTTCGGCCGAAGAGGTGGCCCGGGTGGTCCGTTTTCTCTGTTCCCCGGATGCCTCGTACGTGACCGGACAGGTGATCAGCGTCAACGGCGGCATGTTCTGATTTTTTTCAACACGGCCCTTGTGAGACAGGCGATCGATGAGCAAGCTGAACAAAAAACAAAACAAAACGTATCTCCTGCTCCCGCTGATCGCTGTCTTGTGCATCGGCTGGGCCGGCAGTTGGGATGAACTCAAGTCCACGGCCGGCACGGTCACATCGGTAACGGCCGCGTTCCGTCAGGAAAAGCACCTGAAGATCCTGGCCAGGCCGTTGATCTCCGAAGGGGTGTTCTACTACCAGGCACCAAGATCGCTGCGTTGGGAATATACCCATCCGGTTCAAAGTATCTTGCTCATGCACGACGGCAGCGTCAAGCGCTATGTCCAAACCGCATCGGGCCTGGAAATGGAGCGCAGCGCCGGTCTGGACGCCATGCAGGTGGTACTCGACGAGATCACCCGATGGCTCCAGGGCCGTTTCGATGAAAGCGAGATGTTCGCCGCGCAACTGGAAGGCGCCGGACGCATCGTGCTGACGCCCAAAGAAAAGGGATTCAAGGAAATCATCCAACGGATTGAAATCCACCTGGCGGAAGAACCGGGCATGATCAGGGATGTGTTCATCTTCGAGAGCCCGGAGGCCTATACACACATGCTGTTCTCCGACACCACGCTCAACACGCCCATCGACGCATCGATCTTCCGGGAAGTGCCATGATCCACCTGTCACGACTCATTTTGCTACTGATCTGTCTGCCGATCGCTTGTTCGCACCTGCCCGACATCCAACCGACGCCACCCGATGACGCGCCCACCGGCAGTTTCCCGGCATCTATTTTTCTCCAGGGTGACTGGCAGCTGCTGCATGCCATCGAAGCCACCGGACCCGGCGGCGGGAAACAGACCCTCCTGGGGCTGAGCCAGATCTCATCCCACACGCGCTCCGCGCATTGCGTGATGATGACCCTGGAGGGCATGGTGCTCTTCCAGGCGACGTTCGATGACGGCACCCTGTCCGTCCAACGGGCCGTGGCCCCCTTCGACCGACCCGGAATGGCCGTAGGCATCGTCGAAGACCTGCGCATGGTTTTTTTCACCCCTGACCGGCCGTATATCCAGACCGGGCGTTTGTACGACGGCACGCGGGCATACCGCTACCAGCTACCCGACGGCGGTACCCAGGACATCGAAACACAAGACCAAGCCCATTGGGTCATCCATCGGTACGACCGGCGTCATCGCCTGGTTCGTACCGTGCGGCCCGTGTCTGACCAGGGCCGGTCCGAACAGGGGATGCCCAACCAGATCCTGTTAGAAGCCCACGGCCTCGTCGGCTACCAGTTACGAATGACCCTGGTCGAGGCCCAACCCTTGACTATCCATCCAAGCTCAAAAAAGGTTAATCCATGAGACTCAAACTGATCTACCCCAAATGGTCCAAACTCATGCGCCAGACCGAGTTCCATCTGCCGCCCCACGGTCCGGTGGTCTTCGCAGCTGCGCTGCCCGAAGACGTCGAGGTGGACTTCATCGACGAGAATCTGCAAACCATCGATTTTAACGACAGGCCCGACGTGGTCGGCATCTCCATGATGCTCACCATCCAGGTCAAACGCGGTTGGGAAATTGCCGATCGATACCGACAGATGGGAATCCCCGTCATTTTCGGTGGCATTGCCACCATGCTGCATGCCGAAGAGACTATGACGCATGCCGACGCAGTCTTTCTGGGCGAAGCCGAAGGCCGCATGGAAGAGGTCTTTTCCGATCTTCGCAGCGGGAAACTCAAGCCCGTCTATGACTACCTGGATCAACAGCCTCCCATCGAGATGGTCGGCACCGCCCGACGCGACATCCTTCAGCGCGATCTTTACAACTACAAAGGGGTCCAGATGGTGGACCTGGTGCACGCATCCCGCGGCTGCCGTTACCACTGCTACCCCTGCGCCGTGGCCTACCTGGGCGGCCGCAAGTTCAGACCGCGCCCCATCGACAAGACCATCGCCGAAATGGAGGCCATCGACAACAATCGCCTCTTCCTGGTGGACAACTCCCTGGCCCAGGACACCCAGTGGGAATTGGACCTTTTCAAGGAGATGATTCCTTTAAAAAAGAAATGGTGCTGCCATCCCATCGAAGATCATCCCGAAGTGCTCGACCTGGCGGCCCAGGCCGGCGCCTGGTATGTCTACCAGGCTGTATTCGACACCTCAGATTACATCCGCGACCGCATCAAGCGATACCATGACAACGGCATCGGGGTCGAAGGCACGATCCTGATCGGTCTCGATCGCCACACCGAAGACTACATCAAACAGTTGATCGATTTTCTTCTGGACATCGAACTGGACCTGGCCGAGTTCACCGTCCTGACACCCTTTCCCCACACCAAGGCCTGGGATGAGCTGCACGGCCAAAACCGCATTTTCACCTATGATTGGGATGAATATTCGGCCGACAAGGTAGTCTACCACCCCAAGCATATGAGTGCGGAGAAGTTGCAGGAGCTGCTGGCCTATGCCTGGGACACCTTCTATCATGACGAACCCCAGGAGATAAAGATGTCCAAGCTCTTTACCCAGGTGATTCGAAAAGAGATGGAAGACAACACCTACCGGCCGCGCAAGCCCGAGCTGCGTGACATGGCCTTTGGACGTAAGGCCGGATGAGGCAGAAATTCAGGGCCATGTAAAAGTTGTTGCAGGACGGCGCCGTAAGATCTAATAGAGCTCGAACTTGGCCAGACGGCCGTCAAGATCGGCATTGCGCAGCGGCTTCTTCCAGGCCGGCCGCAAGCCGATCTGTTTGAGCATCTCCCGGTTGCCGAAGTAGACGTAGGCCTGCGATCCGTTGCAGCGCCGCTTGAGAAAATCGCCGAATGCCTTGTAGAAGGCATTGAGTTCGATATCCCGGCCCGAACGCAGACCGTAAGGTGGATTGCAGACGATCAGCCGGTCTTCGAGTCCGGGCAGATCATCGAAGGCGGCGCGATGCACCGGCACCGATGCGCCGCCGGGCAAAGCACCCAGGTTGGCGAGCGCCGCGCGGACGGCACGCGGATCGATATCGCTGCCGGCAATCCAGCCTGGCTTAAGTGGGACCATTCTGCCGTCCGCCTCTCGTTTGACCCGCTCCCAGAGCTTCCGATCGAAATCAGGCAAACGGTGCAAGCCGAATCTCGTCCTCAGATAACCGGCCGGTATGCGGCACAGATGCATGAGGGCCTCGCACAACAGGGTGCCGCTGCCGCACATGGGATCGTAAAGCGGCCGTTCTCCCTGCCAGCCGGAAAGGACCAGGATGGCCGCCGCCAGTGTCTCCTGCATGGGTGCCTCGACGCTCTGGCGCCGATAACCCCGCCGATGCAGCGAACCGCCCGATGTGTCCAGGCTGATGGTGGCCCGTTCATCGGCGATATGCAGATGGATCCAGATGTCGGGATTGCGGCGATCCACGTCGGGTCGCTCGCCGTGTTCCTTCCTGAAGGCGTCGGCCACGGCATCTTTTACGCACAGCGCCGCGAATTTGGAATGTGTCAAGTTGCGGTTACCGGAGACATTGGCAAAGACCCCGAAGGTCTGGACCGGAGAAAAGATCGTGGTCCAGGCGACGCTTCGCGCGGCACGATAGAGATCTTCGCGATGCCGGCAGCGAAAGGATATCAGGGGCGCCAGCAATCGTGTGAGCAGACGCGACTGGTAGTGAATCCGATAGAGATTTTCCGATTCCGCCGAAAAGTGGAGTCCCCGAAGGGTCGCTTCGATTTCGACGGCCCCCAGGGCGCCGAGTTCAGTTGCGGCCAGAGCTTCCACGCCGGCAGCCACCTGGGCGAAATAGCGGTGGTTCAGTTGATATTCAAAAGGGGTCATGGTTTCAATTCACCGGCACGGGGGACACACGCCATCCCCATTCCCCCGAAGATCAGAACGTCTCCAGATCCGGAAACCTGTTCATGCGGCTGAGCCGCTCCATCTCGCGTTTATGGCGCCCTTCCCAGCCGTGCTTTCTGAGTACATAGTCGTAGTGAAGCTTGAGTACCGGTTTGAAAAGGTAATTCCATATGGCGGTCCAACCGCGACCCTGGCTTCTTACCCGCCGGGACGGATTCCACCATCCCAGCACCTTCTGCCGATGGTACCAGAAGAGATACTGCAACCGATCCGCCGTCAGATGATGGGTGCGCACGTTGGCCCACTGGCCGTTGTACTTCTTATAGTCCGTCTGATTGACCACCAGTCCTTTCTTGATCAGGTCCTCACGCATGCCGGTCTTCAGGTAGGGGGTCAGGATCTGGCAGATGTTGGCATCGGCCTCGACGGTATTGAGAAATTGGTAGTTGTCGATGATGGCCTGCTCGTCGTCCTCGGGAAAACCGAAGATCATTCCGGCGATGACCATGATCCCGTAACGATGGCACAAGGCCACGGCCTCTTCGGAGGCGCTGACAATGTCGCCTTTGTGGGCGGCGATCAGGTTCTTCTGGGAGGCGTTTTCGATACCGAGAAATACGATCCGGAACCCGGCCTGGGCCAACTTGCGCACCATTTCCGGGTTGCGGGACATGGAGACGCAATCGGCCTGCACGATCAGATGCAGGTTGCGGTACTTGCGGGCGATGATGGCGTCACACAGGCGAATCACCCGGTCGGGATCGAGCACCATGTTGTCGTCGATGACAAACACCCAGCGGGTCCTGCACGTGTAGTAGATTTCGTCCAGATCGGCCAGGACGCGCTCGATGGGAAAGGCGCGGAAGGTCCGGCCGTACATGTGCTTCATGCTGCAGAAGTTGCAGGTCCGGGTACAGCCGCGGGAGGTCTCTAGCAATTCGATCCTGGAGTACATCATGTGATACCCCCAGGTGAGGCGCCGTTTGTCCCGGATGGGCGGTTTCAGAAGGCTCAAATCCAGGGGGGCGCTGCGCTCGTTGTGGACGAACTTGCCGTTGCTCTTGTAGCTGAGGGAGAGAATGGCTTCGAACCGATCCTTGCCGGCCAGGGCGTTCACCAGGCGCCGGCAGGCCTCCTCCCCTTCCCCTCGCACGATAAAGTCGATCACCTCGGCTTCGGGTGAAACGGCGATCTCCTCGGCCATGAGAGTCGCATGGTATCCGCCGAGGACGATCTTGGCCTGGGGGCACAACGATCGGACCAGACGCGCCACTTTCACGCAGGTATCGTATTGCCAGGCCATGGCCGACAGACCGACCAGGTCCGGCTGGATCCGATTCAGGGTGCGGGTGAGATATTTGCGGATCGAGCGGCGCTTGCGCACCAGATCGATCAGGTAGACGTCGTGTTCGGAATCGATATTGCCGCCGATGCAGGCGATCCCGTGGCTGGGGGTGTGAACGGCGGATTCATGAATCACCAAGGGAACCACGTCCGGCATGGAGATCAAAACGACTTTCATGGGACTCCTATAGGATTGCCCTGACCTGTGCCATCAGATCGGTCAATGAAAAATTCGTGCCGCCGTAATCCGGTGTGAGCTGGGCCAGCAACTCGAGCGTATGGGTGTTGGCACTACACGTATTGAAAAGAAATTTTCCGGGCGTAAACAGCCGATTGGTGTTGCGAATGCGAACCACGGCCAGCGGGGCGCGGCAAAGCCGGGCGATTTTAAACGCACCGGCATTGAAGTCGCCTACCGTGCCGTCGCGGCTGCGGGTGCCCTCCGGAAATACGATCAGGTTCCCGCCGGATGCCAGAAAGGCCGGCATGGCCGCCAGGCGCCGGCTCGTCAAGTCGGCCAGTTTTCCCTGGGAAGCCGATGGCAGATAGCCGGAATTGCGCAACAGCCAGCCGAGGATCGGAAACCCGAACAGCCGATTCTTGGCGATAGTCGTGTGGCGCGCATACTGGGCGATCAGCAAAATCGGGTCCATGTAGGAGATGTGGTTGCATACGATCACCGATGATCGAACGCCGGCCAGACGCGGGTCGATACGCCACTGCTGCCGGGGCATGAGCAGCCGGCAGATCTTGATAAAACCCCGGTAAAAAAGGTGGTTGAGTTTCTGAAAGCGCAGATGGCGATCCGGCCCCATGATCATGGCCAGCAGATAAAACGGCCCGAAGAACACCACGAAACCCAGTGTAAAATAGACCCATAAAACGATGGTGACGCCAAAGTCGACCAAACCAAACAGCCACCTGGGGCTGGGTCGCGTGGCCGCTCCATCCGATCCGGCGGATGGATTCATACCTAAACTTTCTTTAAAATCAGGCAGGTATTCACACCCCCAAAGGCAAAATTCTGAATTGCCGCGAGGTGAATCTGCTGTTCGGTCAACTGCCGCGTGTGCCGGACCATGTTACAACGCTCATCCACCTCGTCCAGGTTGAGGGTCGGGGCCACAAAGCCCGCGTGCATCATGTAGATGGTCAGGATCGTCTCGATAACGCCGCACGATCCCATGGTGTGTCCCATGTAGCTTTTCAAACCGGTAACCAGCGGATGTTGACCGTAGGTCCGGCCGATGGCCTGGGATTCGATCACATCGCCCATCTTGGTCGCCGTGGCATGGGCGCTGACGAAATCGATCTGCTCGGGATTCAACCGGGCGCTGTCGAGTCCCAACCGAATGGTCTGCATGATGCCGTCGATGTTGGGCAAAATCAAGTCACCGCCGTTGTTGTTGCAGGCGAAACCGACCACTTCCGCCAGAATGGGAGCGCCGCGTTTTTGAGCGGTTTCGTAGTCTTCGAGAATCACCGTTCCCGATCCTTCGCCCACCACCAGGCCGTCCCTGCGAACGTCGAAGGGCCGGGGCGTCAAATGGGGGGTGGCGTTGAACGCGGTGGAACAGGCCAGCAGGTTGTCGAACACCGCCACCGTGGTGGTGTCGTATTCGTCGGCACCCCCGCACAGCATGGCGTCCTGCAGGCCGAACTTCACGGCCTCGTAGCCGAATCCGATGGATTGGCTGCTGGTGGTGCAGGCCGTGGACGAGGAGATCACCCGGCCGGTGATGCCGAACATCTTGGTGATGTTCACCGCAGTGGTATGAACCATGGACTTGAGGTAGTCGACCGCGCCGATGCTGGATAATTTGGTATCTGAATGGCCAAAGAAGGTGCGATAGATCTCGCGCTGCACGGTGGGGCTGCCATGGGTGGAACCAAAGGCCACCCCCATGCGGCCCGAGGTGATGAACGCCTCGCTCAGGCCGGCCTTTTCGATGGCCTCCTTGGCGGTCTGGCACGCATAATAGGCCACCGGCCCCATGGTTTTGCGATGCTGCCGTTTGAAATCATAGGCTATGGGGTAATCCACAGACCCGAAAACGCCCGAGTGGATGTGGTCGGTGAGCAAATTGTCCGAACGCATGGCCGAAACGCCCGATATCCCCTCGGTCAAGTGCCGCAGGATCTCCTCTCGGGTGTTTCCGATGGGCGTGATGGCAGCGCAACCGGTGATGACGACCCTTCTGTTCATTCGATGCCTGTACTCATTTGGTGCCCGTCCTCAAACGGCCAGTCGGCCGTTTGAGGACGGGCACCACTTAGACGCGTTCAAAACGATATCCCCGGGATTTGCCGGGCCCTCACATGGACAAAAACAACGACTTCAACGGGCGGATCGAACAACGGCCAGGGCCTCGACATAATCCACGATATCATTGATAGTGGAAATCTCCATGGATTGCCTCTTTTCGTCGTGGGTCAATTCAGATCCCAGCATGATCTCTATTTCACGCAACAGTTCGATCGCGTCGATACTGTCGAATTCGTGCACTTCACGCAGGTCGTCATCCAGTCCCGGATGGTCGATCTCAAACCGCTCGGAAAAAATGGTCAGGATGCGTTGCGTTATCTCGCTTCGGGTCATAGGTGATCCATATCCTTATCCAATCGAAATTTTTAAGCTCTTACTATAAATCGCCCTTCATTCATAGACTTTTCGATGGTTCGACCGGCTCCCCCAGGAAAGCCTGAAAATGGTACCACTCGAACGGATGGCGCCTCAGATGGCCCTCGACCAGCTCCGCGTAGGCCTGAACCGACCGGCGAATGGCTTCGATGCGATCCGCCCGGCTGGCGGCCTGTACGTCGATGGGGGGGCAGATCGAAAAGTGGTAGTGCCCTTGACCCCGTGACGAGGCGAAAAAGACATACACCGGCACCCGGGCAATCAGGGCCAGCACGTGGGGTGCCTCGGGAAGTTGTACCCAATGGTTTAAAAAACGAGCCGTTACGGCCCGCTGATCGTGTCTCCAGATCATATCGCCAGCCATGGAGACGAACCCGCCGGACCTGAGAAACGCAATGCCCTCGACCAGGTCGAAAGCCGATCCGCCCTCCTGGTCCACGGCCAATATACGGATGCCGCTGGCCGCCAGGTCCTGCTTCTGCATCCGCTCGATCTGATCCTTGACCCGTTGCCCCACATAGAGCATCAGGCGCAACTCGGGCATGGCACGCCGCAGCAAGCGGGCGCCCACCTCCCAATTTCCCAGGTGGCTCATGAGCAAAATCCCACCGCGTTTCTCCTCGATGGCCTGCCTGAGATAGTGACGCCCGTCGAAGGTGTTGCGGATGAGGCCGCCGCTGCTGAGCAGGAAACGGTCCAAAAATACCGAGGTGAAGTTGCGGAACTGGCACCAGGCACACCAATAGTGATAAAAACGTGTCCGATGGGGATACAACGCCTTGTAAAAACGCACACTCATCAGGGTTCTGTTCGGAAACAGCACGAAATAGCCGGCGGCGATGCCTTGGGCAATCCAAGAAAAAAAGCCGGGACCCAACCGTTTGGAACAGGCGGTGAGCCATTTATAGAAACGTTCGCGCACTGTTCCTGCCCATCTGCGACGTCATAAGACTCTCATTCACCTGACCTGTTCCGATACCGCCGTCGCCCAAACATCAGCCGTCCAAGAATAAGCCGAATGAAAATATTCTGAACGATCAATCGCGTAAACACATTGGAATTGCGCACAAAATCCACAAACGGCCGAAAATGGGACACCCGCTCGCCATCGGGTGCGTAAATGACGTCGATGGGCGCTTCGACGACCGGCACGCTGTGCCAGCCGGCCTTGACCAGCACCTCGACCTCGAACTGATAGCGCCTGGCCCGGACCTCCCAACCCAGCACCTCGGGCAGTGGATAGATCCTGAATCCGCTTTGGCTGTCGGTTAACCGCGGTCCTCCGGCCATGTGCACCCAGAAATTGGAGAATCCCCGGCCGAAACGGCTGGTCCAGGGCGCGCCGGCCGCGAGCATGGCCTTGCGGTATCCTACGACCACGGGCCTGCCGCGATCCCCGATGGATGCCATGAGCACCCGGGCATCTTCCGGATCGTGCTGTCCGTCCGCATCCAGGGTGATGACCCAGTCCGCCGAATCGGCCGCAGCCCGGAAACCCGTCAGCAGGGCAGCCCCCTTCCCCAGATTGGACGGATGAACCAGTAGATGAACGCCGGGCATCGATTCGAGGGAAGTGCATCCGCCGTCGGTGGAACCGTCATCGACCACGTATATCGGCAAATTCAAGCCCAAAACCGCCTGCACCACCCGTCGGACGGTACGACCATGGTTGTATACCGGTATGACGACGGCAAAGCGTTCTTTTTCAGACCCTGCCGGGGGCATCATTCACCATAGAGGACGGTGCGGGTCGTGGTCCAGACGCCCAGGATACTGAAGATTTCCTGGTCGGCGAAATAGAGGGTTTGCATACCGTTTTCCCGGGCAATGTCGCCGATGGCATTGGAATCCACCCTGGCATATATCCCGAAACCTGAAAACGGCTCCTTGACCTCCAGCAACCGGCCGCTCGGTGGCTCACCGGTTGGCAACGGTGTCCGATCCAGGTTTTCGGTCAACGGAAAACGAACATGGGTGTAGATCCAACCGGTGGGCTGGATCCCCACGCAACCGGTCAGGCCGAGCAGCATCCAAACCCATACGGGTAGCCACCTCAGGCGCAGGGAGTCATGGCCGCTGGTTTGTCGCATGTCTCAGTCTCCGTAGACGATCACCCGCCAGCGCGTATAAAGGCCGAACAGGACGGTGAGGGTTTCCTGGTCGGCATGCTTGAGAATCCTGATATCGCCGTTTTGGGCGGCGGCCGCATAGCTGGCGTCCCCCCAGGCGACCAGCCACAAGACGCTATGGGCATCGGCGGTGCCCCTTTTGGTACCCAGTTCGGTTTCGTTCAAGTCGCTGTCGAAAGGCGTTTTGGTGTGAATAAAGGCGCAGCCCGTCAACACCACGGCCGCGATGATGATCCACAAGCAACTCCATATCCTCAGACGCTTCATGACGATCTCCCCGTCCCATCCGGCATACGGATGGCGCTTACGATCTAAGTGTTTCGGACGACCCTTTCCAGTCGAAGGCGGGCAAATAGGCCATTCCCCATGTCCCGGGCCCCATATGCGCACCGGACGTCAACGAAAGGGGGCGCAACTGGATACGGGCAGACGGCAAACGCGCCTGAATCTGACCGGCGGCGACCTCCTCTACCCACTGCCGGTTGTCCGTATATTGAAGCAGAATGTCGGGCGCATCCTCACTGGAAAAGTCGCCGTCGATCTTCCCCAGGGCAAAGTCGAGCTGTTCCTTTCGATTGCGCACGATCCCCACGTTGGCGGCCCCATGGGCCGTGGGTGTGATGATCGGTTTCTTGTGCAGCAGGTCCCCCAAAAAGCCCTTGGTCTTGGAAATACGGCCGCCGGCGGCCAGGAATTTCAGCTGGTCGAGAAAAACGAACTCCTGGCTGCGGGCAACGGCTGCATGGGCATAAGCCATTACCGCGCCCGGATCTTCCGCTTCGAGCGCGAAACGTGCAGTGGCCAGCACGACGATGCCCAGACGTCCGGAAGCCGCCCCGGTATCGATGACAGCCAGACGGTCGTGAGGGTCGTGATCGGCCTTCCATGCGGTCACCGTCTCGAAGTTGCCCGTATACACCGAACCGACACACAGGTAGAGCACCCGTTCGAACCGGCTGATGGCACTCAAATAGGACTGGTGACGCTCAAAAACCGACGCCTGGGCCGTGGAAACCTTGACGCCGCCGGACATGGCCGCGTAGAGTCGATCCGACTCGTAAAGGGTTTCGGGCCAGGCCTGCTCACCCACTACGAGGTAGCTGCTGAGCAGCGTAATCCCCAGCTGTCGGGCATCCTCCGTGGTGACCGATCCGGCCGCATCGGTCATGAGGTGCACGGCCCGACCACTTTGCGTTGCCTTGCGTACAACCGAAACGATGCGCTCCTCGGACCAGCCGACCACCTCGCCGAGGGACTCGAGCCCTGATCGCAGCACCCCGCGGTCTTCGGTGTGCAGATGGATCTTGATATTTTCCGCATCGTCGGTGACAACCACGCTTTCGACGCCGTCGGGTAGTTGCGCACGAATGCCATCCCGACTACCGTCCGGCCGGATCGTTGCGCTGATACAATAGCCCCCTGGTTGCCCGTCGGGCGCCCAGTCCGCAGCGATGGCAAGTTTTCCGCCGAACACTTCCATCACCGATCGCCCGCTCTGTTTCCGGCCGGTGATGTGGCTCAAAAAAGCTTCCCAGAAAATGAACATACCCAGTGCACCGGCATCTACCACGCCGGCATGCTTGAGCTGGGGCAAGGCCTCGCTCGAATCTGCCACCGTCTTCTGCAAACGGTCGATGATCCGGACAAAGTCCCACTGGCCGGGGGCAAGATCATGGGGCGGCATCACCTCGGCCAGGGCATCGAATAGGGTCAGCATGGTGCCCGGCTGGGGATCGGTCACGGCCTGGCGCGCCTTGCGCATGCCTCTCTGGATGGCACCGGGCAGTTGACTGGCCCGTTCGACGCCGAGTAGTTCGTAAAAAAAGGCCGCCGCGATATTGCCCGAATTGCCGGTGGCCATGCGCACCAGATGGGCGGGCACCAACTTGGGTTGTGCATCGAGCTGGCGCAGGGGGGCCAGGCTGATTTTTAAATTACGCCCGGTATCGGCGTCAGCCACCGGGAAGACGTTGATCTGGTCGAGAAGATCGGACCAGGCGGCCATTCGCTCGTAACCGTGAATAAAGGCGCTGCTGCAGGTTGGGTCCATGGGAAGATAGAAGTGTTAAGTTTAAAGTGTTAAGTGTTAAGTGATGGTAATCTGTCTATTTTATATTTGGGTCGACGACTGTTCACCGCGCATCATCAGAAGCCCAGGGCGATGCGGATGTCGTCGGGAATGGCGAACTCCATTTCCATTTCGGGAAACCGCACCGCCAGTTGTTCGCTGGTACCCCTGGCGCAGATGGTGCGCTCCGCATCTTTTTTCCGAATCTCGAATTTCATGGCGATCTTGTATTGCGCCTCGGTGACCGCGGCCCGGCAGACAAATTCATCAAACGCTCTCAACGGCATGATGTGTTTGACCGCCGACCGGGTGACCGGAAAGACATATTTTTTGGTCAGCATGTACTGATACAGATCGATGCCCACCGATGCAAATAGCGCGAATCTGGCCACATCGAAGTATTTCAAATAATTGCCATGCCACACGATCTGAAGCGGATCCAGATCGTGAAAGGCGACCTTCATGTCGATCTCTAAACTGGCGCTCATATCCTCATCTTCAGCAGTCGTTCCGCGTTCATTTCGGCCCTTACATACACCAGCCGCCGCCGCAAAGGCAAGTTACGAATGGTTCGCGTGGAATCAAGGGACAATGCCTATTTTCATGGAGGGCGGCAGGCACGAGGCCAGGGCTTTGTGTGACCGCAATTTTAATCAAATCTAACCACTTGATATTAAAGGTGCGATTGGCTATTATGGCGTCGTTTGAATCGGGGGCGGCGGGTTGATCCTTTGGTTCGGCAAGGGATCGGGCGGCGCAATTTTGCCCGAAAAATTCATAATGCCTTATCTTTTTAAAGCGTTATGGCGATACTTAATTCGTGTATCGATGGAGGCCGCAAACCAGGCCGCGGACCGATTTCAGGATGAACGAACAGAGTCAATGAACAGAGCGCACCAAAACGGCCAATTTTTGTCGATTGGATCGGCACAGACCAATTCCCGCCCGGCTAAGCGTGCCTTGGGCATCCCCTGGTTTCTCTTTGACCGCCGCGACCATGAACTGGTGCGCATCACCAACGAGGTGGCCTCCAGGCAGAGTGACCTGGACTACCTGAGGCGGCAGTACTATACCTATTTTCATCCCCACGGCATCAAGGAGATGGCCGAAACGCGCAGTCTGCGCATCGCCTATGCCATGGTTCACCTGCTGGCCTCGCTGGAAATCGGGGGGGTGGACGAACGCCTGGATGCGCTTCGGGCCCTGCGGGCCGAAGTGTTGGACACCGCCGAGGGGCCCATGCCCAAAAACACGGCCCGGGTGCTGATGCAGATCATGAAGGAGATGGTGCGCGCCCGGGACAACCCGCGACGCCAGATCGAACTGGCCCACGATTTCCGCATCACGGCCACGGGCAAGCCGCGCGTGGTACGGCGTCAGCTGCGCATCTACCACCTGCTGGAAATGCCTGAAACCTGGAACCAGATCTCGTTCGACGACCATGTGCACGATGCCAACACCAAGGGCCGCAAATCCTCCACCCATCTGATCATGGATGCCTGGATCAAGGGCATTCGCCGCCTGCGCATCGTTCATTACAACTACATCGAACCGCGTTTTGCCGCCGAACTATTAGAAGCGGCCAGAATCATGCAGATCGACGTGCGCATCGGCATCGAGTTCTACACCCGATTCCGCAATCGCTTTATCAACCTGATCTGGGTCCCCCGGGGTTTTGCCGACGCCCAGGCGTTTCTCTGCTTTCTGGAAGAGCCGGCCGTCGCCGAACTGATGAGGGAGGGGCGCCGCGCCTCGGCTTACCAGCAGGCCCATGTCATGCAACTTCTGGACGCCTTCAACCGGCGTCATCTCGTGGAATTGAACGAGCGTTTCGATATCGAGCTGGCGCCCATCGAATCGGGCGAATTTCTCGCCTTCGTAGGGATCGGTCAAAAATCGGTGTTGCATCTGGAGAAATTCATCCAGCAGAAGATGCTCATCGCCCTGCAACACAAGGCCGAACGGATGCGGGAGGCCTATCGTGCGGCCGATGCCGACGGCCGGAAGGACATCGCGGAATGGTTCGTGCAGATGGACCGCATGGACCTGGAGACTATCGTGGCCGAATACCTCAAAGCCCGACGCAATCCAGATATCGCCGACCACACGGTCCCGTCCGACGACGCGGATGTCCCGGCCCTGTTGCGGCTTAAGCCGGCCGAACTGCTATGCCGCCTGGCGGGCCTGCAGTCGGGCTACCGGATCACACTGAACCTGTCCGGCCTGGCCGCGGAGGACGTGCTCGAATTGATCTATGACTGCGACGGCATGATCACGCGCCTCGAACTGTTCAACCTGAAGGATTGGGCCGACGGCCGCACCGAGCAGATCCCTGAAATCAGCCGGCTCCAGGAGGCCATCAACGGCCAGAACCCCATCACCCTCAAACGGGTCATCCTGGAGATCATCCAGAAGACAGAGGCCAAGGAGAAACCTGACAAACAGGATCAGCTCGACAAAATCAGGACGATCCTGCACGATATCATCTCACTTCAGGCCATGTACAAGGCCAAGCCGCTTAAAGCGCGCATGGGCAGCGACTCCACCGGCCGTTCGCCCCGTTTCCACGGCATGGGGCTGGCCCTCATCGACACCCTGCCGCCGCGGGCGCGTCGCCAGATCCATCGCGACCTGGTGGACCTCGGACGGGAGCGCATTCCCATCCACATGACCGCCTATGAACGGCATACCTACCTCCAGCGTCCCGGCCTGAACACCAATTCCGGCCGTAGAGAAAAATGGCTGCCCCACCTTTCAATCCTCCGACGCCTGAAGGCCATCAAAAAGGTGGATTGGGAGGTTCAGGGGAATCTCAGCCGCATGGCGCGGCAGGGCAACGTGGTCACCCTGGGCGGCGTGGAGCGGAGGATCAGCAATCTTCTCGTTCTCGATCCAACCGCGATGGAGATAAAGCGGCGGAAACCCCAATGGCGACACGTCAACTCCCACCTGCGAAACCTTTTTAAGGTGTTCATCGGCTTCATACCGGCTTTCGCCACCTTCTATCTGACAAAAGACTGGTGGCTCCTTGCCTATGGGGGGGCCTTCATCTGGTTCGGTATTACCGGCGCACGCAACATCGTCCAGTCAGTGCTCGGCGGCGGCGGCTTGAAACGTTCACCCCTGCTTCGCTGGAACGCCTATGTGAGCTGGGATCGCATTTGCGATTCACTGCTGTTCACCGGTTTTTCGGTACCTCTGCTCGACTACCTGACCAAAACCCTGCTGCTGGAACGCGGGCTCGGCATCACCATCGACACTCATCCCATGCTGCTCTATACCATCATGGCGCTGGTCAACGGCCTCTATCTCTCCGGCCACAATGCCTTTCGAGGGTTGCCCAGGACCGCCGTCTACGGCAACTTCTTCCGCAGCGCCCTCTCCATCCCGGTGGCCATCGCTTTCAACCTTGCGGCCGGCCAGCTGCTGACGGTGGGCGGTGCACTCAATGTCAACGACATCCTGCAGAAGTGGGCTGCGGTGATCTCCAAGGCTGCCTCGGACACCATGGCCGGCATCATCGAGGGCGGGGCCGACCGGTTCAACAACATCCGCACCCGGTACAGAGAATACAAGAAGAAGCTTGCCGAACTGTTCGACATCTACGCCCGGCTCGAACTGCTTTTTCCGGAGGCCAAGGCCTTCGAGCTGCTCGAAAAGCCGCGGGACGTCATCCCCAGGATCAACCTGGAGGCCCGAGACCTGGAGACGATCATCTCCATCCATGCCCTGGACCTGCTCTATTTCTGGAACTATCAGCCCCGGGCGCGCAGTGCGTTGCGACGACTTCTGAACACCATCAGCGAAGAGGAGCGCCACCTGCTGATCACCTCTCAATTCACGCTGTTGCGCCAGCGCGACATCAGCCAGATGTTCATCGACGGCGTGGTGGGCAAAGATTTCGCCCGGCCCCTATCGTTTTACCTCTCCCGCTATCCCGAGTACCTGGAGGCGATGAAACGGTTCGTGTAGTGCCAGGCCTCCCATCGAATCACGGCCGCAAAAAAAGGGCGGCCACTCGGCCGCCCTGCTGTTGATTTGAATTGCGTTTACGGAGAACCGGCGCTCACTCGACCAGTTTTCTCCCGATGGCGTGCGCCTCGTCTATCAGCGCCCGGTTTTTCCCGGCGGGAAGCACATGGCTGTCGGCATGCACGATCCGCCCCACCTCCTTGATCCCCAATCCGGTCCCGGCCATGCCGGCCAGCCAACGAATCGAGCGCTGGTATTGTTCCGCATCTGGCGCACCCTGTGAAATGACCAGGGCGAACCGCTTGCCCGGCGGCACGGCCGTGAGGTAACCGCCCCCCGCTTTGGGTGGATAGAGCGAATAGAGCCGGTCCACGAAGAGCTTCATCTGGCCGCAAATGCGGTACATGTAGATCGGACAACCGATGACCACCGCATCGCAGGTCTTCATCATCTCCAGATAGGTGGAGAGCCCGTCCTTCTGGGCGCAGATCCCGTGCCGGGTCCGGCAAGACAGGCATCCCATGCACCCTTTCATATCCAGGGTGTGCAGGTGAGCCTCGGTGGTCTCGGCGCCGGCCTCCCGCGCGCCGTCCAGCATGGTGTGGATCAGGGTGGAAGTATTGCCTGTTTTACGCGGGCTTCCGTTTATGGCCAGTACGTGCATGGGTCACTCCTTTATTATGGATGGACTCGGAATGGGTTGGGAAACACAAGCTATTTAAACTCTCAGGGCATGAAACCGGTTTTTATAATGAAGGTCAAGAGCTTTATCTTATCCAATCTTTGGCAAGAGGATACGAATTATCTCCATCGGATGGCTGAAACTCAAGCCGCTTTGTTTTGTTCCGTCTCCTCATGTGGCGGCCGGATACTCCGCAGTTCCGCCCTCATCTCGTCATATAATGGTTCCCAGACGATCTCCTTTTGATTCTGCAACCTCCATACCTCCTGACCGGTCAGGCCGATATGTTTTCCCAGATCGGCAATGCCTGCCAGGTTGTGCATTTTACGCCGGTTCTTCCGACCGAAGACGTAATAGTTGTAATACCCCCATCCCCGCATGACCAGAAAGATCACCACAACGGCCCACCCCATTTTGGTAATCATTTCGACCAAATGATCCAAGGCCGATCGTTCGAAGAAAGCCAGGTAGACATAGTGAGCGCCGGCCACCCACAAGACCACTGTCACCAGCGGCAAAAAGAGATAGAGCCACAAGGCCCACATAAAGGTGGTAAATCCCCACTCCACGATCCTGCGCGCCGGGCTGCGCAGTTTGGGGTTGTCTTCTATGTTGATCTTCGACACTATTGCGCCACCCGTTTTGAAATTTTGGCCAATCCGCGATCCGGACTTTTCCACACCGCACGGGCGCCCTTCTTTTTCAGCAGGGCCCTGGGAGTGGCGAAGATCACGGTGAAAGAACTGATCATCCAGTAGATAAACGGGTACCAGATCACCCAGAACAGATATCGGAGGATATTCTTTTCATAACGGCGGTCGACACAGAGACTGACACAGAACTGCAGGATGCAGGTCATGGCCAGTACCGATCCGGTCCACTGGGGCGGCAACGGCGGAGACGGGGTAACGCCCACAGAGAGATCGAACACGGCGGTGACCAGCCACAGCAGGACCATGCCCCAGAAGCAATAGGACCAAACCACGCTGACCGCGCTTTCCAGGAAGACCGGCCAAAGGCGTCTTTGCCGCCAGTGAGCCCAGATGTTGTGATGCTTTTTGAGCACCTCCACACCGCCCTGGGACCAGCGCATGCGCTGCCGCCAAAGCCCCTTCAGGGTCTCGGGCACGTATATCCAGCAGGTCGCCCGCGGTTCGTAGCGGACATCCCAGAACTGTTTTTCCAGCTTCCAGGTAATGTCGATGTCCTCGGTCACCATGTCGGTATCCCAATAACCGGCCGCGTGCAGTGCGCTTCTGCGGAAGGCGGCGATCACGCCGGAAACGGTCAGCACCTTGCCCAGGATACGCTGGGTCCGTTTGATCAGGCCGATAATGGTAGCGAACTCTCCGGTCTGGATCTTTGCCAGCAGGCTCGTGCGGTTGAGGATTCGCGGGTTGCCGGTCACCGCCCCCACCCGGGGAAATTTCTCGAAATGCCAGGCTATCCAGTGCAATGCATCCGGACTAAGCAGTGCATCGGCGTCAAGGGTCAGAATCAGTTCGCCCCTGGCCGCCAGGGTGGCGATATTCAGAGCAGCGGCCTTGCCCTGATTCGATGTCAGGTAAATGGCCCGCACGATGCCATACCGGTCGCACATCTCTTTCAGTATCCGGGCGGTACCATCCGTGCTGCCGTCATCCACGGCGATGATTTCATAATTGGGGTAGGTCACGGTCAGTAGCTGCTCGATCGTTTCGCCGATCTGCACCTCTTCGTTGTGGCAGGGCACCAGGATCGAAAACATCGGGAAAGCTGCGAGCGGGGGGGCTTGGAACCTTCGCCTTTCGTGGCGGTAATAGAAGAGAAGTCCCCCGATCATCCACACGAAGCTCATCAACAAGGGATAGAGGAAGATGAAATCACTGATATGACGCACCGCTTCCCGCATAACGGATCTACTCCCTTTCCACGGTGTTGCGCGTGGACATCTCCAGCGACACGGTAGGCAAATGGGGTTTCTCCTCCCAGAGGTTGTCCGGATAGTAGGCCAAATGCCGGATGCCCGCGGCCAGCACCGCCCGCATCTCTTCGAGCAGCAGCGCATCGGACAGCCATCGCTCGCGTTCCCAGTCATAGGCCTGCAACTTGAACACGATCTTGGACACCGACCGGTTCCGGGTGGCCGCAGCCGCGAGATCCTGCAGCCACGAGATCGGCCGGCGGGCCTTTTCCATCTGCGGATAGGCCATGACCACCACGTAGTCATAGCCATCCAGGAAAAGATCGAAGTTCTGTGCGAACCACCCCTCGGCCCATGGCTCTGTCAGCAGACGGGCATAGATGTTGCGGGCAAAGAAGGCTTCCGGTCGATGCTGGCGGACCGCGCCGGCCAGCTGCTCGGTATAGGTCAGCAACCGTTCGGTCTTGAACTGCATCCACTGTTCGGACAAAGCATCGTCATCGGTCAACCGGTCCGGGGAAATCGGCCGGCCCATGTGGGCCGCAAAGGCCTCGAGGGCCAGGGGGTGGTAATCTTCATAATCGGTCAGATAGGCATCGTCCTGAAACAACACGCCGTCGATCTGCGCACCGGCGGCCATGTCCGCAAACATCATGGCGACTCGTTGGGCGACCTCCTGGCTGAATGGTGTCAGGCGCCGGTACCAGGATCCACTGGGTTTCGGCTGCCCGTTGCGGTGCTCGCGCACGCGGAACCGTGCATTGAAGGCCTCGTCTTCGAACACCAGGCTCAAAGTGGGCATCCAGGCGTAGACATCGATGCCGCGGATGCGTATCTGGTGCACGGCATGGCCGAAGATGTCGGCCCGGACCGGCAGCACCCGGTTTTGGAAATAGACGCTGCGAATATCGCCATCGCCCTGGGGATCGGCAAACGCCTGCAGAAAGACGGTATTGACCTTCATGGCGACGAGCCGGTCGATCACGCGTCCCAGGTTACGGTCGGTCGCCTCGGCCGATTGGGGATCGTATATCAGATCCAGGTCCACCTGCACGGCCCGCATGGGTGCAGGATCGGCGCCCAGCTGTTTCAATGAATAAATGAACAGGTCGATGGGTTCATTGATCACCATGACCCTGTTGAGCGTCCCGGAATTCGACAAATGGGCCCAGCCTGACTTTTTCTTGTCCAGCGAAAATCCCATCTGCATGCCGTTCTCGGCGGCCACCGCCGTGCTCACCGCAGTGAATGCACCGTAGGGCCAGACGATGGCGCGGGGATCCCGGCCGATGCGCCGTTGGAAGAGATCCTGCTGCCGCTTGAAATCGTCGTGCAATTTTTGACGGTGCCGGGCTTCGGTTTCATAGGTGCCGGACTGCGGATCGTAGGCCCGGACGCCGATCACGGCGCCCACGTTGCCCTGGAGGGTGTACTGAGCCGAACGATGCAGATCATAGGTATGGGAGGCTATCGTCACCAAAGGATCCGCAGCCACCCGGCGGATCTGTTCCCAGGTCATCAACGCCTCGGCCAGATCCTCGGGAGGGTCGTTTTCAATCCAGGTTCCCACCACGGCCAGCATGGAGGGAAAACCATACATGCGCAGTACAGGCACCACGAAGTCATGGAAAGAACGGTAGGCGTCATCGAAGGTGAGCAGCACGGCCTTGTCCGGCAGTCTCTGCTTCCCCTCCCTGGCTGCAAGCAGCGTCTCCAGGGATACCGGTTGCCAGCCGTGGGCATGCAGGTACTCCATCTGTTCGACGAAGCGCCGCTGGGGCAAGGTGTATGGGTCGCCGGAGCGGGCCTGGGGTTGAATGCTGTGATAGCAGAGGATCAGCACCTTTCCAGGGCCCGGATCTTCGGCCGCCGCACTGCCAGCCGCCGTTGC
Organism: Desulfatitalea tepidiphila; assembly: GCF_001293685.1. Classification (NCBI taxonomy): domain Bacteria; kingdom Pseudomonadati; phylum Thermodesulfobacteriota; class Desulfobacteria; order Desulfobacterales; family Desulfosarcinaceae; genus Desulfatitalea; species Desulfatitalea tepidiphila. The sequence continues at coordinate 2,633,823 of NZ_BCAG01000003.1, forward strand.
GGAAATCATGAAACACAAGGCCAACAGGCCCCAGATGGTTTTGATCAAAAACGCCATTGGTACTCCACATCCAGGCTGATGTCGTAGACCGCCTCGCCGTCATACACATTGCGGCCCCAGGCAATGCCCGCCTGAAGGACATGCCGGTCGGAAAAGGCATGGTGCTGTTCGTAACGCAGCGATCCCGCCCAATCACTGTCAAAACCCCGCTGCCGGCTGATGCCGGCCGACACATAGAGTCGATGCACGAAGGACTTGCGATAAAGGTCCCAAAGGGTCTGTTCGGTCATGTGGGTGACGGATCCTCCCCAGGCCTGTTCCGGATTGAAGTAGACGGTTTCGTCCCCTTTGCTGTTCCAGGTGGCGTACCCATCGAGAAAGATGCGCATGCGCCAGTCGCCGGACACCCAGAGGTTCTGCTGGCAGCCCATGAAAATCTCGTCACGCTCGTTGTCATCCGAAAAAAAACTTCGGGTATAGGCGATACCGGCCTGGCGCCACTCGCTCTGCCGCCAGGTGACGTCGGCGCCGACCAGCGAGGCTTCGATATCCGCGGCCCTTGCGCGCCGAGCCACATCCGTGGAAAACGAATCGCCGAACACCCCGAAAAGCCAGCGGTCCGTGGGGGTGTAGTCCACCCGCAGGGATGCGCCCGGCTCCCGGCCATCGTTGTAGTTGACCGATACGGACGGCCGCAAACGCCAGTCAGCGTCGACGATATGGTCGAGCCCCACGCCCACCCGCCTGAAGTAGGCCGAGGTGTCGTCTTCGCCGGAAGATCCATCGTACCAGGTGCCGCGCCATAGCAGGAATCCGAGCATGCGCGTTTTCAAACCGAGCGGACTGGAAATCTCCGTTCGAATTCGGGTGTCGTAAGAATCGTCATCCTCCCACTGACCATATGCCTCGGTCCGCCACTCTTCCATCTGATCGACGACCAGGGAACGCCAGGTATTCCGGGTGTGGGGGTTGTTCGGCCGCTTTGTCACCAGAGCGGCGGCCGTCTCGCGTGCCGCCTCTTTTTCGGCCAGGCGTTCGAGAGCCGCCACGCGCCCGGTTTTCGAAGGCTGATAGGACGGATCCAAAGTGTCGATGATGTTGAAGGTGGGCAACGCCCGGCGGGGCCATCCACGCCATAGATAAATGTGCGCCAGTCCGTTGCGCGCATCCATGTTGGCCGGGGCCTGGGCATGCAACGCCTCGAAGGCATCCTCGGATTCGGCCAACCGCCCCTGATAGGCGAGATACCAGGCCCTGATCAGGGCCAGCTCGAAATGGTCCGGATGGGGCCGTTCGACGCCATCGATGGTCAGCCTGGCCGGCGTATCGGCCTCCAGCGCCTTTAGCGCAGCATCTGCTTCCTCCCAGCGCCGCAGGGTCTGCAGGACATAAAAACGCCCCAGGCGCGCCTCTTTCAGATCCGGCTGTTCTCTCAAAATGCCATCGTAGATCTCCAAAGCCCGCAACGGCTGCTCCTCGGCCGCATAGGCGTCGGCCGCCGCCAGGCGCACCCAGGCGGGAGGAACATTGCCGTCGCCCGCTGCAAGCAGGCCTTCATAGGCCTCGGTCGCTTCCCTGTTGCGCTCGGCCCTGTTGAGGGCGACGATGTGATCATAGGCGAAAGGCGGATCTTCCCTCGAGGCCGACAGGTCATCCGCCGCACGGTCAAACTCTTCCCAGCGAATGCGATCCGCGGCGGCATCCAACTCAAGGCCCGATTGCATGTCGCTGTCTGACGGCAAGTCCCGCACGGCCTCCCGGGCCGCCAGGGAGGTGGCCCCCATGTCGGCCAGGGCGCGCAGCCTGAGCCGCCGGATCGTGGCGTTCGTCGGATCGTTCTCGCGCATGCGATCGTACACCTGCACCGCATCCCAGAAACGCCCCTGCTTTTCGAACAGATAGGCCTGGGCGTAATCCAGCTCCGGATCTCCGACGCGACGCGTGGTCAACCGATCGAGCTCACCCCGGGCCTGGTCGTATTTCGCTAGGGCGGCGAGACAAAACAGCCTGCCGATGCGGGCGCGATCGGATGCCGGATTGCGTCGGAGGATGGTATCGAAACCCTCTTCCGCCTGGCGATGGCGGCCGGCCTTGAAATGGGCCCATGCGTACCAGTAGAGCCTGTCGTCGGGCACTTGGGCGAGGTCCAGATCCGAAGTGGCCACCAATTCGTTCAACCGGTCGCTGGCCTGTTGGTATTGACCCGCCAGCACCAGGCAGAGGGCATGGAACTCTGCGGCGCGCGCGGGTGCATCCGGTTCGTCGGCCGCCCTGGCGAGGTGTTGCAGCAAATGGGTTTGACGTTCCTGGGAAAGGCCAGCGACCCAGTCATCACGCGACTTGGCGATCCGGTCGGCATGTTCCGGGTATGCGGAAATCAAGCGGTCGTGGATCTCAAAAAATTCAATATAGAGCTCTTGGAAGAACGCCAGCCGGGCCTCGAGCAGATCGACCCGAAACGGGTCGCCGCCGCTTCGATTCAGCGTGAGCAGCGCCTGGCGTACCGCGCCCAGATCACCCTGAGCGGCCAACGCTTGCCCCCATCCCTCGATGGCGATCTCGTCCGATGGGTCAAGGGCAACGACTTCGGCGTACAAGGAGGCGGCCGGCCCGTATCGCCCGAGGTCGAAATAGGCCTTGGCCATATTGCGCAACAGGTAGGGACGCCGTGGAAAAGAATCCGGCAGCGCTTCGAATTGACATACCGCATCGGCCGGCCGGCCAGACCATAGGGTGATCACCAGGAAATCCGATGCGAGGGTGGGATAGACAGCCGGCTGATCCCGATAAGGTGACAGCAATGCCAGTGCCTGTTCGAATTCGCCCCGGTCCACGAGGGAACTCACCTGACGTGCGACCGCGTCCAAGGAAAAGCCGGCGGGGGGCATCGTTTGGGAGGACGCCTGTGCCGCACCGGCCGGGCAGGGATTGAAAACAGGGATACAAAAAAGAAGAACGCCTAGTGCGATCCACCCGAATTGAAGGTTGGCAACAAAACGACTATCGAAGCAGCGGTTCATATCCAACACCAATGACGCGCACAGCAGGATCTCAAGTAACGTTCCAGTCCACACAGACCAACTCAACTGCAGGCACTGTCAAAACACGTGCCGGAAAATGAGAGCCGTTCTCAATAGCAAAAATATTACGTTATTTCAAAATGTTTTAAAAAATTTAATCAGTCGTCAAGCTATCATCATGCGATAATCGATCAATCCCTGGCCATGTACCTGGAAATCTTGATCCCTCAATTTGAGAATGAATATCCCCAATCCTCACCGTTCAACCCTGATCGGCGACTCTCCGATCCGGTCGGCAGCCCTATCATCCTGTTATCGGCAATCACGATTTGCAGCTTGAAACCAAAGGAAAGGGAAAGAAGGAAAATGAACGCTACAGAGCTGCGGCGTATCCCAGCTCGAAAGCGCTTCGGTTTACTTGCAGCTTGGTGCCTGAAAAGATCTCCTCGATGGGTTGCAGGTAGCGATTCTTGTCTAACGGCACCCAATTCAGGCCGGCAAATGCCCCCACCATCACCACATTTTGTGCCTGGGCGTTGCCCGCCTGTTTGGCCAGTTCGGTGGCCTGGACCACTTTCAATTCGGTGCAGATTCTTTCAATGGCGTCGGTGAGTCGGTCCATGGAAGGATAGGGGCTGTTGGCCTGCAAGGTTTCCAGGGGAAAAAAGGGACGTGTGTTCATCACGACGCGGGCGTCGGGATGGCCATGGCCTCGCAGAATTCGGTACACCTCCAGAGGTTCGAACCCCACGATGAGATGTGCCTCGTTAAGGGGGATCAGCGGCCCGTAGGCATGCCGGCGCGATAGACGGACGTGGCTCACCACCGATCCGCCCCGCTGGGTGGCGCCGTACGTTTCGCCGACGCTGACGAAATACCCCGCCTCGCAAAAAGTCCTGGAGAGCAAGTCCGAGGCCAGGATATTGCCCTGGCCCCCCACCCCGGAGATGATGATGTTCAACGGATCGAACGCAAGCGTCATGGCGACTTCACTCCTCTTCGACGATGATCGCGCCCTGGGGGCACAACGCCGTACACACGCCGCAACCGACGCACAGCACCTCGTCGATCCTGGCCCGACCGGTCGCCTCGTCCCAGGTATTGGCGGGGCAGGAGAAGACCCGGCTGCAAAGGCGTCCACAGCCACAGGCATCGCCCAGGCAGCGATCGGCATCCACGCGGACCCGCCTCTTCTTTTCCCCTTTACCGGCCTGCAGGGCGCAGGCCCGTTGCAGCAGCAGGACCTGCAGCCCGCCGACATCGAGCAACTTGAGTATGATGTCGGCGGTTTCGCGTACCTGGTAGGGATCAGCCACGGTGAGCGGAATGCCCAGGCTCGTGATCAGGTCGGTGATGGGCAGGGCGGAAGTCTTATCGCCCATGGCCCCCACGCCGCAGCCGGGGTGGGGCTGGTGGCCGGTCATGGCCGTCGTGCCGTTGTCCAGGATAATGCACAGGTAGTCGGCGCCGGTGGTCTTGGCGTTGATCAGGGCCGGGATGCCGGTGTGGAAAAAGGTGGAATCGCCGATCACCGCCACCACGGGCTGCCGAAAGCCCAACGACTTGAATTTACCGAACCCGCTGGCCAATCCCACGCCCGATCCCATGCAGTGCACGGTGCGGATCGTCTGGTAGCCGGTGGGCATCACGCCCAGGGCATAGCAGCCGATGTCGCCCAGGGCCAATCCCTCCCGACCATCCATGGCCAGGGCGGTCCTTATAGCCCAGTAGGAAGCGCGGTGAGGACAGCCGGCGCAGAAGCTGGGCAGCCGCATGGGCATGGGCAACTCGGGCAATTCCCGCCGCCGCTCATCCAAATCGTCGGGCACGGGGTTGAACGCGAGGCCAAGTGCCCTGGCCACCGCCTCGGCGGCGATATCCGGATCCATTTCACCCATGCCCCTGGCCTTTTCCACCCAGGGGACATCGCCCGACCCCTTGCCCAGAAAGCTCAAAGGGCCCAAGCTGTCCCAATGCCGGGCGGCCAGAATCATGGTCTGATCCTCGAGGAATGGCTCGATCTCCTCAAGGAAGAGAATGCGACGCGACCTTCGCAGCACTTCGAGCACCCGGGTTTCGGGCAAGGGCCAGATGGTGGCCGCGCGAAAAATCCCCACCCGATCCTCGACGTTGAGACGCTCAACCGCCTCCAGGGCATACATGTGGCTCACCCCGCAGGTAAAAAGGGTCAATTCGGGTGATTCCGGGCCGGTATAGGTGTTTTGACGACACGAGTCGAATTGCCGGCGCACGTTTTCCAGCTGCCCGTGGACCCGGGCATGAAAGCGCCCGGCCGTTATGAATCCAGGTGATTGGGGAAAAAAGGGTGCGGTCTGGGCGGCGTCGATGGGGCCTAAAGAGACGTTGCCGCGCGCATGACAAATGCGGGTCACCAGTCTCACGATCACCGGCAGGCCACATGATTCGGACAAATCGAACGCCCACGGCAGCATCTCCCGGGTGTCGGCCGGACTGCTCGGTTCGATCAGGGGCACGTGGGCGGGCGGCGCCAGATAGCGGGTGTCCTCTTCCTTGACGCTCGAGTGGGCGCCCGGATCGTCGGAGACGATCAGCACCAACCCGCCCTTGATGCCGGACAACGGCAGGGTGGTCAAAAAATCCATGGCCACGTTGAGCCCGTCGGCCTTCATGACGGACAGAGCCCGCCATCCGGCGAAAGAGGCGGCTGCAGCCACCTCCAGCGCCACCTTCTCATTGATCGACCATTCCGCGTAAATGCCACGTTGTTCGGCTACGGCGGCGAGGCATTCGAGAATTTGAACGGACGGCGATCCAGGGTAGGAAGCCACCACCCGTATGCCGGCCTCGATGGCGCCCCTGGCAGCCGCCTCGTTGCCCGAAAGCATGCACCGTTTTCCCGGCGCGTCGGCGTTCCAAGCAAGATGTGTCGTCATGTCCGGTCACTCACGGCTGGATGATGGGGGGTCATCTGAGAAAAGCCCTTGTCAACGGGTTCAATCTAGCACGAAGCGCGTCGTTTTGTCACCCAAAAAACTTAAAATATTCCACCATGTGATATAATGTTCGGCAATAAAGAACATAAGCGGGCGCCTCCGGACAATCATCAGCGTCAACATCACTCCCCAGGCATCGACAGCCGATCGCGGGTGACATCCCCGCCGATTTTCACGACATTTTAACCTGCTGGTTTTTCAAACGATACGGCCCATCCACCCCAGTCGATTTCGCTTGCCTTTTCTCTTTGCTTGCTCTAAAAGCCCGCTCCGCTGGGAGGTCCCCCCGGAAGGGCTGCGAGAAGCGGATTCACAAGATGACAGCATTGTCATTAGCTCTAGTGGACGTTGCGGGCGGGCATAAAGCCCGCCCCTACGAGGTTTTTAGGTCATCACGGTACGTTGCCATAAAACGGCGGTGTAGGGGCGGGGTTTATGCCCGCCCGCATGGAGAACCAGACGCCTTGAATCAACACCCTTGAATTCAACCTATCGATATTGGAAATCAAACTGCGAGAAACCTATGGAAGATAATCCATGTCTGAGCTGCGGCGCCTGTTGTGCCTTTTACCGGGCAACCTTCTACTGGGCGGAAACCGACCTGGCCTGCCCGGGTGGGGTCCCAGCGGAAATGACGGTCAAGATCAATGATTTCATGGTGGCCATGAAGGGAACGGAAAAGCATCCGCCCCGTTGCATCTCGTTGAACGGCACCATCGGGGTCTCGGTGGCATGCACCATCTACGAGCGCAGGTCATCGGTATGCCGGAATTTTCTGCCGGCATGGCAGGACAGTGCGTTTATCACCCGCTGCGCTCAGGCGCGCCTGGCGCATGGTCTGCCCGCGCTTCCACCGAATCCCGGCAGCAACGACCATCCTCTGCCGAGAGCGGCCTGATGGATCTGTCATTGCCTCTCCTTGACTGTGTCAGGGCATGAAACACGATGGTCGCGATCTGGCGGCCAGCGGTCGGCGATTTTTACAATTGATTTTCATCGGAGATGGGGTAAGCTGATGGAAATTTAAAACTTCCTGACCGTATATGATGAAAATGCCTTTCATCGACACGTTCGCACGCATCCCCATTCGCATCTTTTTGCCGGTGGTGCTCACGCTCCTGCTGTTCATCGCGACCATCTTTCTGCTGATCCTTCCGGAGCTTCATGAGCGGCTGATGGAGGGCAAACGCGAGGTGATCCGCGAACTGGTGGCCTCGGCCTGGAGCAGCCTGGACGGCTATGACCGCCAGGTTCGCCAGGGGCGGCTGACCATCGACGAAGCACAGGCCAGAGCCATCCGTCATATCCGCGGATTGCGATACGGCGAAGACCGGAAAGACTATTTCTGGATCAACGACATGCAGCCGCGCATGATCATGCACCCCTATCGCCCGGATCTGGAAGGCAAGGACATCTCTGATTTTACCGATCCGGCCGGCAAACGCCTGTTCGTCGCCTTTGTTGCCATCGTCGAGTCTGATGGCGCCGGATTTGTCGATTACCAATGGCAGTGGATGGACGACCCTGCCCGCGTCGTGCCCAAAATTTCCTATGTCCAGGGTTTTGCACCCTGGGGATGGATCATCGGGACAGGCATCTATGTCGAAGATGTCCGGGCGCAAATCTCGGCCATCACGCACAAGACGACCCTTATCTGCATCTGGATCCTGCTGCTGATCGTCGGCCTTTCGGTCCACATCGTCTGGCACGGCGCCAAGGTGACCCGCGAAAAGCGATTGGCCGAAGAAAAAGCGTTGCTCAAGCAGGAACAGCTCTTTCAGGCCGCCAAGATGGTTTCGCTGGGCACGCTTGTTTCCGGCGTGGCTCACGAAATCAACAACCCGATCACGTCGGTTATGCTCAACGCACCCAACCTGGCCCAAATTTGGGACGCCATATTGCCCATCCTCGACGATCACCGCCGTCAACACGACGATTTTCAAGTCGGCGCCACCACCTACAGCCGCATCCGCGACCGCATCCCCCAAATGCTCGCCGGCATCACCGACGACGCCCGCAGGGTGCGTGATATCGTTGCCGACCTGAAAGACTTTGCCCGCGATACGCCTCCGGTGATGAAAGACGACGTGAACCTGAACGAAGTGGTGGGCAAGGCAGTGGGATTGACCACCAACCTGATCAGCAAATCCACACGCCATTTCCGGCTCGATTGTCAATCCGGGCTGCCGGCGATTCTGGGAAGCGCCCAGCGCATCGAACAGGTGGTGATCAACCTGGTGGTCAATGCCTGCCAGGCCCTGCCGGATATGACGCGCGCCGTCACGGTGACCACCGGCTATGAACCGGTGGACAACGAAGTGTTTCTGGAAATCCGGGACCAGGGCGAAGGCATCGATCCAGAGGTGTTGAAGCGTATTACCGATCCCTTTTTCACCACGCGACGCGAAAAGGGAGGCACCGGCCTGGGACTGGCCATCTCCGACCGTATCGTTCACGACCATGGGGGCCGCATGACCTTCACGTCGACGCCGGGCAGCGGTACCACGGTCCGGGTGGCCTTTCCGCCGGCCGGCATAACTCCGACCGACGAACCTGAGGGGGGCCGATCATGCCGCTGACGCCCAATCCACCCCGGCCCATACTCATCGTGGACGACGAGGTCAATATCCTGCTGGCCGTGGATACCACCTTGCAGATGGCGGGCCTGAACCATACCATCACCTGCCAGGACAGCCGCCGGGTCATGGACGTGCTGGCCGACAGCCCCGTGGAAACGATTCTGCTCGACCTGAATATGCCCAACGTGGATGGCCATCGGCTCCTCGACGATGTGCGTCGCGATTATCCGGACATACCGGTCATCATTGTCACCGGGGCCGTGGACGTGGATACCGCCGTGCGCTGCATCAAGGCCGGGGCGTTTGACTACATCGTCAAGCCGGTCGAACCGGAACGGCTGCTCACGGCCGTCCACCGGGCCATCGCCTTTCAGCAACTCCAGCGCGAAAACCGCTCCCTGAGGCATCATCTGCTGGGCGACGGCTTGGAGCATCCGGAAGTTTTCACCGCCATCATCACGCGAAATAAAAAGATGCTCGCCATCTTCCAATATGTGGAAGCCATCGCCGCCACCAGCCAGCCGGTTCTGATCCGCGGGGAAACCGGTGTAGGCAAAGAACTGATCGCCCAGACCATTCATCAGTTGAGCGGCTTGAAGGGCCGTTTCGTGGCGGTCAACATCGCCGGGTTGGACGACACCGTTTTTTCCGATACCCTCTTCGGCCATGTCAAAGGCGCCTTTACCGGCGCCGAAAGTCCGCGCGGCGGCCTGATCGAACAGGCCGACGGCGGCACCCTGTTTCTGGACGAAATCGGCGACCTGGCGCCGGCCTCCCAGGTCAAACTTCTGCGCCTGCTGCAGGAAGGCGAATACTTTGCCTTGGGGTCCGACGTCGCCCGGCCCGCCAATGCGCGCATCATCGCCGCCACCAATCAGCGGCTCACCGAGCTGCTCGACCTGGGACGCTTCCGCAAGGATCTCAACTACCGCCTGCAGACCCATCGGATCTATATTCCGCCCCTCAGGGAACGGTTGGACGATATCCCGCTGCTGCTCGACCATTTCGTCGCCGATGCCGCCGAACGCCTGGGCAAACCCAAACCCACAGTTCCCCAGGAGCTCATCCCGCTATTGGCCAGTCACGCTTTTCCGGGCAATGTCCGCGAACTGGAATCCATGGTCTTCGATGCAGTCAGCCGCCACCGGTCAGGGGAGCTCTCGCTGGACTCCTTTCGGGCCCATATCGGTCGCGACGGCTTGCCGAGAAGCCCTTTGCCGGCCCATACGACGGGGAATGGCGGCCACACCCTGTTGTTTCCCACGAACCTGCCGACCATCAGGGAAGCGACCCAAATGCTGATTCGGGAGGCCCTGGATCGCTGTGGCGGCAACCAGTCCAAGGCCGCCAGGCTTTTAGGGGTTTCCCAGCAGGCCCTGAGCAAACGCTTGAAATCGGACAAACCAGAAAAATAGTGGTGATTACAACTTTGGTTGTAATCACAACCTTTTTTGTACCAACGTATTTTGTCGCTCGCCAACCCCTGGCCTCAACAGCCATCTCAAACCGGCCCAATCCATCACCCCCCCAGTTGACAACTTATGTTGTAGCCCCGGGTAAGTTACCACCACCTCCAATTCCAAAAATATCATTTAATTTCGTTTAGTTGCGAAAACCCAACGAAGTGGCACGGCTTTTGATTAACCATTGGTGAACTCAATTCATTCTGTCGCTTAAAACTATTCACTGAATCTCATTCACTTTCATCCAGGCGGGTTGCACAGGAGAGAGAGGCTCATGGCAGGATTATCGTCCCCAACGATGGAGGAGGACCGAACCGTGAATCATGAATTCATCAACTCGCTGGCGTCCATCAAATGTCTCACCGAGTTGCTGGCCGATTATCCAAGCCTGGATAGCGGAGACCGCAGCCGTTTGTTGAACATCATGCGCCAGCAAGCCGAGCGTTTGGTGCAGTTGTCGAAAGAGTTGAGGGGTACCCCGGTTGGCGTCGGGTCCCTCTGATCCGAACCAGCGAGCGATACGGGCACATATCGCTGCATAATCCACTTTCATAGGGAGAGGGCAATGAATCAGATCAAGAACAGAGGCTGGAGCGTCACCATGGCCGGACTGGGAATCAACCTGGCATTGGGGATCCTTTACACGTGGAGTATTTTCAAACAGGCGATCAAGGATTCGGTGATGGCCCGGGACGGTGTGTTCAATTGGGATATCGCTTCGCTCAACGATCCCTTCGCGGTCTGCTGCCTGATGTTCACGGTGGCCATGGTTTTTGCGGGTCGGCTCCAGGACAAACTCAGCCCGCGGTTGACCGCCGCCATCGGCGGTATCCTCACAGGTGTCGGCCTCATCGTTATTTCCCAGTCCAACTCCCTGTTCGCCTGGATCCTGGGCTTCGGTATTTTAACCGGTCTGGGCCTCGGGTTTGGATACGCCTCGGCCACACCTCCGGCCATCAAATGGTTTCCGGCCTCCAAAACAGGAATGATCGCGGGTCTGGTGGTGGCCGGATTCGGCTTGGCTTCGGTCTACATCGCACCGTTGTCGAATTATCTCATTGCCGGCTTCGGCCTCAGCCGCGCCATGCTCATTTTCGGGGTATCGTTTCTGACCGTGGTCTGCCTGCTCTCCATGTTTCTGGTAAATCCGCCCCAGGGGTATGTTCCTGCAGGTGCGGCAACAGTTGGCAAGGGGATTGACAAACCGGCCAAGCCGGCGGTCGATTTTTCGCCCACGGATATGCTCAAGACAGGTTCCTTCTATAAACTGTGGGTCATGTACTTCATCGGCGCAGGCGCCGCCCTGATCATCATCGGCGGCGTGGCCGGCATGGCCAAGGAGAGCATGGGCGAACTGGCCTGGGTGGTGGTCGCGCTCATGGCCATCGGTAATGCCGGCGGGCGCATCGCCGCCGGCGTCATCTCCGACAAGATCGGTCGGACCAAAACCTTGTTGATCATGATGAGCCTTCAATCGGCCGTCATCCTGTCGCTACTCTTCATTGGAGAGTCCGAGGCCGTCCTCCTGGTTTCCGCCGCCACGCTGGTGGGATTCAACTACGGCACCAATCTCTCCTTGTTCCCGTCGGTGACCAAGGACTATTTCGGGTTGAAAAATTTCGGAATGAATTACGGCCTGCTCTTTTCGGCCTGGGGCATCGGCGGGTTTATTTTCCCCCGTGTCTCGCAAATGATCGTGGCACAAACCGGCACCCAGAAAACTGCCTACCTCCTGTGCAGTATCCTGCTGGCGGCCAGTGCTCTGGTCTCGCTGATGACCAAGGCCCCCGAACCCGTGGAAGGCAGACTCGGCTTGTGGGCGCAACTCAAGGCGAAGATCGATTTTGCCAGGGCGCAGCCGATCGATGTCTATCTCGGATCACGCTACATCTGATGATCCATTGGCGGCCCTTTGGATCAGCTCTTTCCGAAGGACATCATCAAAGCAGGGCGGGTGCGCAAGATCGCTCCGGCAAACGGCCCGGCCGGAGCGATCCTTTCCTCCTGCACCGCGTCTCTACCCCTTCCGAATCCCGTTCTGAACCTAAAATAATACGCAATCAGAATCGCTGTATCGCCATCAGGCCACTTGACCGGCTGCCAATTTCTGGTAATGCTGGCCTGCTGTTTTGGTTTGATGCCCCGGAAGGAAATGATCATCGACATGACCAAGCCCCCAAGACTTGTCACGGCCGTAGTGGCCAATGACAAAGGAGAAATATTCGACCTGGCCGGCTACGCCGCCGTAGGTGCCGACGGGCCCCTGAAGCAGCCGCTGGATGTGTCGCAGACCCTTAATCTGCCCCCGGGCAGTGAACTGATGTATCTGCCGGACCGAACGCCATTGCTCTATGACTTGCAGCAGAAACGCCTGGTGTTGTTGCCCGAGGACCCGTACACTCCTGGAAACGCCATCTTCCCTGTGGCGGCCTTTAATTCACCGGGATACATGATCACCCATACCGCAGCCTACGAGGAGCGACCCCAAGCCGGATTCCTGCCGCTTTTTTCATATGGCGCAGTGGGCTGGCACCGTGGAAAGTTCCGATCGGCCGCCGTCCAGGTCGATGCGGAACCGCGCCAGGATCTGCGGCGTATGCCCCTGGACAAGATAGAGGCGGGGGTGCGTCGCATGCGACGGGAGCTCTCCGATAACCGGTTGAGAGCGCATCTGGAAAAATGTGCCCTGACCTACGGCTGCCCGGCCGGCAAAAACTTTTTCCTGAGCCGCTACGAAGCCCCCCTGCCGACCTCCTCCACCTGCAATGCCCGCTGCCTGGGATGCATCTCCCTTCAGATGGACGGCGCCATGCCCAGCAGCCAGGATCGCATCGCCTTTACACCAACGGCCGAAGAGATCGCCGCCGTGGCCCTGACGCACATCATGCGGGTCGATCGGGCCGTCGTCAGTTTCGGCCAGGGGTGTGAGGGGGACCCCTTGATGCAAACCGATGTCATCTGCGACGCCATCGGGCTGATCCGCTCTAAAACCGATCGAGGCACCATCAATATGAATACCAACGGCAGCATGCCCGAACGCATCGGCCGGCTGCTGACGGCCGGTTTGGACAGCCTGCGGTTCAGCATCAACAGCGTTCGCAAATCTTGCTACGAGGCCTACTTCCGGCCCAGGGGATATGCTTTTGAAGATGTGCTCGACGGCATTGATGTGGCCTTGCGGCACGGCGCCCATGTGGCAATCAACTATTTGAATTGCCCGGGATTTTCAGATACGCCGGAAGAATGCGAAGCCTTGCTGAATTTCCTCAATGCTCATCCCATTCATATGATCCAGTGGCGCAACCTGAATTTCGATCCGGTCCGCTACCTGAACATCATGAATGCAGTGACCGTTCATTCAGCACCGCTGGGCGTCCAAGCGGTTCTTAATTGCGTGCGCATGGCCCACCCGAAGCTGCAGTTCGGCTATTTCAACCCCCCCAAGGAGGCCTTTTATTGAACTTTTTCAAACCCTTTTCGTGATCCGGACGCCATAGCACACGACAGGTCGAACAATTTTTGCCCTTGACCCGTTTGCGCGGGATGCCGTATTTTAACCGAGGCATTGTTTTTCCCGTATGCCAGAATGGAAAAACAGGCGCCCAACAGCGACTGGCGATGTGCAACGGATAGGGACCGACTGGTGATGAAAAAGTGGTGAATCGAAAATGGCCATTGCGACAGAGTTGTGAATGCGACCATTGGACCTGACGGACATTGGAGGTGCCCCATGATGATCAAAAGTCTGAAACTGATGCTCGTTCTGTTTGTCATCACCGCAGTTGCAGCACCCGTGAGCTGGGCCGCAGAGACGGCCTATGGATACATCATTTCGTACTCTTACCGGGACAAAGTCGTCTACCATACCCCGGTATTTTCGAACCAGGTGCCCGGCAAGAGTTATAACGACGAAGAGTTCGTTTCCGACACGAAAAGTCAGATGACTTTAGAGTCCGCCTTTCAAAAACATCTCATCGCCAAGTATAAATTGAATCCCATGAATCTCACCACCAGCGCACGGGTGACGTATAAAACCGAACAGATCGCTAAAAACAAGCTGGATAACGAGTCTCGGGATTTCATGTTCAAGGGCCTTCAAATCAAACAGGAAGCCTTTACGCCCTGATCCAATCATCGGATTAAAACCCGCCCCTGCAATGAGACGGGGGCGGGGGCACTACCACAGCCATGGGCAAGACGGCTCGGGGATCAAACCCTAAGATACAGATCAACATTACGCTTGATTTTTAACGTCTTTTGCATTAGCGTCGCCGGCGATTATGAATGGATGCCCATGCACGAACCGGCAAATTTTTCATTCGTGGAAGGGCACGAGTTCGGAACCAAGTAAGGGCGGTGTGGCGGCATGGGGCCGTCGCATTGTTTTTGTCGATTCAATGAGGACCAAAATGGACGAAAAGGACTCTGGTAGTTGCGATTCGCAACCCCCTAGTCAGGACATAACGTTTCGCTTCAAAGCCACTCGGCCCCGGTACAGGACCGCCCTTTCACCGCGCGCACCCATGCGCTCCGCCTAAGGCGCCGCCCTGAACATTGTCGGGCCGATGGTCCGGCAAAAACGTTCAGGAGGCGCATCATGTCCCAAGCGCTCAATTTCATTCCGCTATGGATGGCCGACGACCCAGCCGCCCGTCAAGAAGCGATCGTGGCACTTCGCAACGAACACCCCTCCGACATTGCCGAGGTGTTGGTCGAAAACGAGGTGGAACCCTCCAAGATCGTTGAAATTCTTTCCGATGTCGGCAATCACAAGGCCATAGAGGCATTTGCCCAACTGCCCATCGAAACCCAGGAGGACTGCCTGGAGGCGGCCAATGCCCAGACCATGCTTCGTTTCGTGGAGAACATGGAGCCGGATGACCGCGTGGATTTGCTCAAGGCCGTCGACGACGAGGTGCGCGAGGCCATCATGCCGCTCATCGCCCAGGCCGAGCGCAATGCCATCCGCAAACTGTGGCACTATGAGGAGGGCCAGGCCGGCGCAGTCATGACCACCGAATACGCCATGCTCCCCAAATACCTGACGGTGGCCACGGCACTGGAAAAACTGCGCCTGCAAGCTCCCAACAAAGAAACCATCTATTATGTTTACATTACCGATGAGGATCGCCATCTCATCGGCATCACCTCCCTTCGGGATCTGATCATGTCCAAACCGCGGGCCACCCTGGATACCATCATGGAAACCAATGCGATCAGCGTGCCCCACGATCTGGATATCGAAGAGGTGGCCGCCGTCATCTCCAAATACGACCTGCTGGCCGTACCGGTGGTGGACAAGGACAACCGCTTGCTCGGCATCATTACCGTCGACGACGTCATCGACATCATCGAGGCCGAAAGCACCGAAGACTTCCAGCGCATTTCGGCGGTGTTGCCGTTCGACGAGCAATATTTCAAAAGGCCGCTCCCCCGCTTGTTCTGGAGCCGTTTCTTGTGGCTGGCCGTATTGTTGTTCACCTCGTTGATCTCCACGACCATCATGGAGATGAATGCGGCGGTACTCAACCAGATGCTCGCGCTGGCTTTTTTCATTCCCATGGTCATGGGCACCTGCGGTAACGCCGGCACCCAATCGGCCACCATGATGGTGCGCAGCATGGCCCTGGGTGAAGTCTCTCCGACCGATTTCGGTCGCGTTTTTCGACGCGAACTGGTAATGGGCCTGCTGTTGGGCGGTGCCCTGGGACTGATGGCCTATTTCCGCGTTTTTTTGCAGGATCATGACATGGTCCTGGGGATCATCGTGGCCACCGCCCTGCTGGCGACACTGTTGACCGCCAACCTGATCGGCGGGTTGATGCCCCTGGTGCTTAAAAAATTGAAACTCGATCCGGCCCTGACCGCCGGGCCTTTCATCGCCACGATTATCGACGCATTAGGGATCGCCATCTATTTTTATATTGCCTTTATCTTGATGAAAGTTTTCTAACGGGTGCCCATCCATCTGGCGGATGACGGCAGACAACGATCAATTGGGGATATTCATGCAATGGATGGCCGCTCGGGTGGCATTTCACAGTGAAAACGAAGAATTGACGGCCGACCTGATCACATCCGCCTTCCAGGACCTGGGGGTGACCGGCGTGGTGGTGGACGACCCCCATCTGACACCGGCCGAGGGATGGGGCGACGATGCCGTACCCCTGCCCACCGAACCGGCCGTGTCGGGCTACCTGGCCATGGATGAGCGCCTGGAGCAGCGGCGTTTTGACCTGGAAAACGCCTTGGCCGATCTGGCCCGAAGGCATCCCATGAATTATTCGGTGCAATACAAGACCGTGGACGAACAGGATTGGGCCGAATCGTGGAAAGCTTTTTTCTACCCCGAGCAGATCACCCCCACCATGGTGGTCAAGCCCACCTGGCGCGACTACACGCCCACCTCTGGCCAACAGGTGATTGAAATCGACCCTGGCATGGCCTTCGGCACCGGATCCCATCCCACCACCGCCCTCTGCGTGCAACTGCTCGAGACATATATGCGGCCCGGACAGGCCGTTCTCGATGTGGGCACCGGATCGGGGATTCTGCTCATCGCGGCCGCCAAGTTGGGGGCCGGCCGCCTGACCGGCGTCGATTTGGATCCCGTGGCCGTAACCGTGGCGGAAGCCAATTTACGTCAAAACCACATCCCGACAGACCGATACGAGCTGCGCTGCGGCGACCTGACCGACACCATAGACGCCACCTATGATGGGGTGGTGGCCAATATCCTGGCCGACGTGATTCTCGAATTGCTCGATCGACTGGTCCCCGTCCTCAAACCGGGCGGCTGGTTGATCTGCTCCGGCATCATCCAGTCGCAACGGGATTCGGTGGCCCGCAAAATGACGGCCCGCGGCTTTCGCGTGGAAACAATCCTCGAGCGCGGCGACTGGGTGGCCCTGGCCGGGCGGTTGCGCCCGTGATCCCGAAACCCCAAGCCTGACGAAAAGGAACCGGATTGGACGTTATTCTTACCTGGATCGACGCGATTCCCGCCATCGTGCGCATTCTGCTGATCTTCACCCTGGTGCTGATCGCTATCAAACGCCACTGGTCGCTGGGCAGCGCCTTTTTGACAGGGGCCATCGGCATGGGCATCGTTTTCGGCATGGGGCCGCTGGCCATCGCACGTTCGATGGGAGGGGCGCTGGCCCATCCCAAGACCCTCAGCCTGGCGCTGGTGGTGTCGTTGATCCTGGTCCTCAGCCACACCCTGGAAAAATCGGGCCAGATGGCCCGGCTGCTCGATGCGTTCAAGGGGATGATTCAAAAGCCCAAAATAAACCTGGTGATCTTTCCGGCCCTGATCGGTCTGCTGCCCATGCCGGGTGGTGCCATTTTTTCGGCCCCCATGGTCAAGACCCTGGGCCAGGGCCATCGCCTGTCGGCAGCCCAGTTGAGCTATATCAACTACTGGTTTCGCCATATCTGGGAATATTGGTGGCCGCTCTACCCCGGGATCCTTTTGACCACGGCCCTGGCCAATATCGACCTCTGGCGTCTGGTGGTGTTATCGGCTCCGCTGACCCTGGTTGCGGTGCTTGCCGGATACTGGCCCCTGCGCGGTGCGGTGCCGGCCTTGGAAAAGCAGGTCCGGCGCAAGGCCATCCTCCCGTTTTTTAAAGAACTGGCGCCCATCGCCTTCGTCATCATCTTCGGCGTGACCATCGGATCGCTCTTTTCCGGCATTTTTCCAGCACCGATGCGGCCGATCGCCAAGGAGGCGGGACTCGTACTGGCGCTGTTCATCGCCTTGTTCTGGGTCTGGCAGGCCAATCGTATGGATTGGACCACGCGCCGCAACATCGTTCAAAATCCGGCCCTGCTCAAAATGGTTTACATGGTGGCGGCCATATTGATTTTCGGAGGCATTCTGGAAGACAGCCACGCCGTGGACCAGGTCAGCGACGAGATGCTCCGCTGGCAGATCCCCTTGACGCCCATTACCATGCTCCTGCCGTTTCTGGTGGGAACGGTGGCCGGGATCACCATCGCCTTCGTGGGCACCACGTTTCCCATTCTGATCTCGCTGATCGACACCATGGGGCACCACGGCCTGATGCTGCCCTACCTCATGCTTGCCCTGGCCAGCGGTTTCGCCGGCGTGCTCGTCTCCCCTCTGCACCTCTGTTTCCTCCTCTCCAACGAATACTTTCAAACGACCCTCGTTCCGGTGTACCGGCTCATGCGCTTGCCCTTGCTGGCCCTGTTGATCGGCGCCGTGGCCTATTTTCTGATGTTGTGCTATTGGATGGGTTGAAGCAGGCCGATACGATCAGGCCCGAATTTTTCGTATTCAGTGCTCGTCCACAAATAGGCAAATTGGGTCGAGATCAAGGCGCGCGAAAAATTTAACCGCAGGCATATGGTCGATGTTCCGAGGATTAAATTTTGCGCGCAAGGCCGATATCGGGCCAATTGGCCATTTGTGGATGGCACTATCTATCAGGAGGTTGATATGCAACGTTACAAGGTGACCCTTTTCGAACCCTACCCTTTCGAGGTCGGGCAGAAGATCCGCATCGAAGGCGGCAAACGCGGCGGCGATTGGGAAGTGATCGGCGTCAGTGAGGCCAAGGTCAAATTGCGCTGCCCGATCTCGGGGCGGGAATTCGACTGGGATCGCTTCTGCTACGTCACACAGGAGCGTGACAATGAGATCTGGCCGAAGGAATGAGCCGATAGGACGCAACCGTATGCCTGACAAGAAACGGGTTTCCACGGGATTGAAGGCCCTTGACCAGCGCCTGGACGGCCTGTTTATCGGCGACAACGTCATCTGGTATGACGAGGCCGGCAGCCTGGCTTTTCCTTTCACACTCAACTTCATCCGCGAATCCCAGAAGCAACACAAGCCGATGGTCTACGTCTCCTTCGACCGTTCGCCCAAGAGCCTCATGGAGGAGCTGGGACCGTTGGCCGAGTACAACGACCTGACCATCCTGGACTGTTTTACCCATGGCAAGGGCGACGGTTCGTCGGTCTTCGCCAACTTTTATGCACAGCGGGGCGTGCAATGGCCCTGCCGCATCGTCCGAACGGACGAACCATGGAAACCCGAGCTGGTGGCCAAGGCCATTTACGACATTCATCGGCAGCTGACGGGTGACGTGCGCTTTGTCTTCGAAAGCCTGACCGGAATGCAGGACTTGTGGGAGGGGGAAGAGAACATTTTAAAGTTCTACTCGCGATCCTGCCCGCGGCTTTACGAACTGCAGACCATCGCCTACTGGATCATCGAAAAGGGGGCCCACAGCCATCGTCTCAAAGCCCACATCAACCAGATCGCCCAGGTGGCCATCGAGCTGGGGGTGCGTCGAGGCAAGAGCGCCCTGACGATCCTCAAGGCCCACAAACGCCACCCTGACACCCTGAACAAACCGGAACTCTTCTGGGCCGACGGTATGGCCGTGGGTTTCGATGCCGACCGGTCCATGACCGAAAAAATCGACCTGGGCGGCCGCCTCAAGTCGATCCGCACCCGCCAGGGGCTCTCCCAGAAAGAGCTGGCCGTGCTGGTGGGCGTCACTCCCAGCACCATCTCCCAGATCGAAAGCAACCTGATCTATCCGTCTCTGCCCGCCCTGGTCAAAACCGCCCAGGTGCTCGGCGTGGAGGCGGCCTACTTTTTCAACAAGAACGGAGAAGAACGCAAGCCCACGATTTTCTCCGGTGAAGGCAAACGCGTTCAATTTTCCCAGATGCCCAAGGGCAGCATCGACGGCCGCCACTTGCTGCCGGCGGACCTGCCTGCCGGCGTGGAACCTTACATCATCGAAATCTCGGCCGGCCGGAAAATCCCCTCCCATTTCTTCACCCACAAGGGAGAAGAGTTCGGCTATCTGATCGATGGCGAGCTGGAGGTGACGATCAACAATACGGTGCGGCACATGGGACCCGGAGATGTGATCTTCCTGACCCACGACACGCCGACGCAGTGGAGATGCGGGCCGGAGCGTATCGCTCGGTTGTTATGGTTGAAAATCCTCTAAAACGGGCCGTGCGATGGGGCCTGTGGGGTGCCGGGGCGTTGGTGGCCCTTGTCCTGGGCCTTCATTTCCTGCTGCCCTCCCTGCTCAACATCGAAGCGGTGAAGACCAAGGTTTTGGCTCTGGCCGGCCAGACGATCCCCGGCCGAATCGATATCGACCGGCTGCGACCGGGTCTCTTTCCTCTGCCGCATCTCCTTCTTGTCGATGTTCATTATGCCCTGCCCGAAAGCCTCCAGCTCGACGCCGCCGCGGTCATCGTTTATCCCCAAGTGATCCCGCTGTTGACCGGCCGCCTGCGTCCGGGGGCCGTGATCGTTCAAAGCCCGACGCTCTCGCTCACGCTCCCCCGACGCCAAGACCAACCGCCGGATGCGATGGCGATGCTTGCACCGTCCGCCGACCCCCGCATGCTGAAGGCGGTCCTGGCCCGCATCCCGCAAGAATGCCGGGTGGACATCGACAACGCCCGGGTGACGCTGCGACACGGGCCGACGGCATCCGTGCGCCTCGATAGCATGTCGGCCGCCTTGATCGAGGAAGATGACGCGGTCGTGTTGCGCATTGAAGGTCGTGGAGATCTGGCCGGCGAATTCGACATCGAAGCTGAACTGGATCGACAGACCCTTGACGGCAGCGGGCGCATCCGGCTGAAGCGGCTGGACACCGACGCCTTGGCTGCCGTAGTTCAATCGGGGCCGGCGGCCACGCGGCTTCAGGCCGAACCCGACCTCGATGTCAAGTTCGAAACCGAAGGATTCGAAACCTGGCGGACAAAATTTTCCTTCTCGTCGCCCAATGCCCGCCTGAAAAGAGACGAAGGCCGCATCGAGTTTAAAAGCATTGCGATCGAAGGCTCCCTTCTGATGACGCCGGAACAGCTCGAGGTCGTCTTTACCCGGGTGAAAACAGCCACCCCCAAGGCCGAATTGAACGGCGAGTTGACCTGGCAAAGAGATCCAGCGGCCGATACAGCCGGTTGGCAGCTCTCGATGAAGGCCCGCGATACCGATGTCACCCGTCTGCGACGGGACATGCTCGCCTTTTTACCGGATTTGCAATTATGGACGCTGCTGAATGTCATTCGAGGCGGCACCCTCGATCACATGATGCTGACCAGCAGCGGCGGCTCCTGGGAAGAACTCTGGCGGACGGGCCGCATGACGATCTCGGGCGAAGCCGGCGACACCCGACTCTTCATACCGGGCCCGGACCTGCACCTGACCGATGTCAGCGGCCAATGGCAGATGAAAAACGGCGTCCTGACCACCCGCAAGACCTCCGCCCGGATGGGCAAGACCCGGGGACAGGACGGCAATCTCGAGCTGGACCTCACGGAAGATCCCCTGCGCCTGAAACTGGACATCAGGGTCGTCGCCGCGCTTTCGGAATGGCCGCCCATACTCGCCCGGGTGCTTTCAGGGCCCGGCGCACAGGCGGAACTGGCAAGGCTCAAGGCGCTCGAGGGTACAGTTTCGGGCCGGCTCGGCCTATCGGGCGATGTGAACAACCTGGAGGTCCGGGTCACGGCCGATGACATCGCCCTGACGGCCGACCACGATCGCCTGCCCGCGCCGATCCGCATCGAAAGCGGCACCTGTGACGCCTGGCTGTCACGAGGACGCATGGGGCTGCGGGGGGATTTCAAATTGCCCCAGGAACTGGCGATATCGGCCGAGTTCACCCTACCCATCGATGGCGCCGATCTTCAGCGCCTGAGCCTGACCGACGAGCAGTCGTCCGCAACCTTCACCGCGTCCCACGACCGTGCCCGGAAGCAATTGGACGTCCGTTTCAGCGGTCATCTGGCGCGCTCGACCCTGGCCAAAGTATGGCCCCAGGACAACACCGGGGGGTGGATCAAAGGCGACGTGACGGCCCAGGTGGCGTATGCCCATCCCATGCAGATCACTGCCACCGGCCCTCTGGAAGCTTCCGAGGTGCGGCTGCCGCTGCCGTCGGCGCCCGCGGTCGACATCCACCGGGCTGCTCTGGACCTGCGCGGCGACACGTTGGCCATCGCTCTTCTGGATCTGTCCTACGCCGGACAGCGCTGCGTTCTCTCGGGAGATGCCCGCCTGGACGAAAACAGGATTGAACTGGCCCTGGCGCTCGACAGCGAATCCCTGGATTTGGATCCGCTCCTGGCCGCCTATCGACAGGTGAAGGAAAAGCCGGCCACCGACAGACCCGAGCCCCGCCAGACGCCCGTTTTCCGGGGCGTCATCGAGATGCGGATCGACCGCATGACCGTTCAACAGCGGATCTTCGATTCGCTGCGGGCCACTGCCGAGCTGAAAGATAACCAGTCCACCGTCACCTTGAAGCAGGGACGGCTGTGCGGCATATCCGCCAGGGGGGAACTGCGCTGGACACCCGCGGGATGGACGATGGAGATCGAACCCTATGCCCGGCAGCAGGCGGTCCAATATTCCGGGGGTTGCCTGGTCGGCGGTGAGACCACGGAACGCGTCGAAGGGACCTTCGATGTCTCAGGGAGGCTCTCCTCATCCGGACAAAACCCGGAAGAGATCATGCGCCGCCTGCAGGGCGTCATCGACCTGAAGGCCTACGACGGAAAGATCGTCAATGTGGGCGGGGCGGGTATCTTCACCAATATCCTTACCTACCTGACAATCAACAAGCTCATCGCCGGCGACCTGCCCGATCTGCGCGAGCGTGATTTCAAATACAACCGCATCGATATGCAGCTGCAGATCAAAGACAACCGGATCGATCTCTATCAGGCCGACCTGCTTGCGGATTCTCTGAACATGGTCGCTGCGGGAACCATCCACATGGACACCCGGCAGCTCGATCTGGACGTGCTCGTCTCGCCGCTCACCACGGTGGATGCGCTGGTACGACACCTGCCGCTGGTGGGCCGAATCCTCAAAGGCACCCTGGTGGCCGTTCCGGTGGGGGTGACCGGTCCATTTCACAACCCCCGCGTGATCCCGTTGTCTCCCAAGGCAATCGGGTCCCGGCTGGTCGGTATTCTGGAGGAAATCCTGAAGACACCTTTCCAATTGATCGAACCGATATTACCGTCATCCAATGACGATAACAAAGACCGGAGCAGGCCCCAGGAAAACGCTGAAGAGCCGCCGCAGACACCGGCGCCATAAAAACAAACGGACGGAAAAGAGTTGATGAATTCGCAAACAGATGCTGTCGGACGGCAATGGCAAGCGCCCCAACCTGTAAAGCGGAGAACATGACGCCCATATTGGATAAACTCACGGAGATCTACGACCTGCATGCGGCCCGGACAGCGCAATTCCGGCAAGCGGCCGCGTGTGCCAAAGGCTGCGCCTTCTGCTGCACGGACGCCGGCCGCATCGACATCACCACCTTGGAAGGACTGCGGATGCGGCAGCACCTCCGGCAGGTGCCGCGGCCCCAACGGGCCGCCCTGGAGAACGCCATCGACCGGGATGCCCGCAGGCGCGAAAAAGGCCGGCCGTCCCCCTGTCCTTTTCTCCTGAAGAATATGGCCTGCCGCATCTACGACATCCGGCCATTTGCCTGCCGCCGAATCTACTCCATGAAACGATGCGGTCCCGAGCAACCGCCGTTGCTCCACCGGGAGGCGATGGCATGGGCCGACGAGGCCATCGCGTCGCTGCAAGCCCTCGATCCCAATGGATACACCGGCCACATCTCTTACATCCTGCACATGCTCGACACGCCGGCCTTTCTGACGACCTACCTTGCCGGGGCCTTCAAGCCCGAAGCCGTCATGATGTACGGCAGGACGCATGGCATCGTCATCAACCGGATGATGGTCCCAGCCTCCACCTAAACCGGTTAGTGCCTATTTAGAATCGCTGCCAGCGGGTTGTTGTTGTGCGGCAGGCCTCGTACTGAATCCAGACGTTCAGCGCCATCCACACCAGAGCGGCGATCATCAGGACGATGCCGATGCCTTGGGACAGGCAGGCCAGCGCATGATCCATTTTGAGGAGCCCGGTGGTGCGCAGCAGATATTCCCAGTCATGGTAATCGGCCACCTCCTTGCCGGTCACCCCGCCGAGAAGCACCAAGTCGAGGGCCCGCGCATCGTTAATATACGGCGCGATGTCCATGAAGCTCTCGGCCAGCCACCACTGGGCCGCTGCCGCGCCGAAGGCATCCCGGGTCTGCAGGAGCAACACCCCCATGCAAACCGCCGGCATGAGCAGCTGTCCGAGGGTGCCGCCCAGCACCTGTATGAATCGCCCGAAAGGGCTGAAAATAATGTGGCCCGCCTCGTGAAACGGCAGGTTGACCAGGTGCATGACACTGCGCCCCGCTGCATTGGACTCGATGGAAGCAAAGAGGAAAGAGAAACTCCAGATAAACAGCAGTGCCAGCAACAGAGCCCTGCCCCCCACGACCAGCGGGTTGGGATTGACCGGCTGCGGCGGCAGCAGCAGTGTCTTCAGGGTGCCCTCAGGGGATGCCTCGGAAGCGTTGTCCTCTGCTTCGGTCGGATAGGCCGCCTTCCGGTCCGCAGGCCGGCGGATCTTGGCAAAAATCACGCCGCAGGCAACGCACTCCGTTCCGCCGTCATCCTGTTCAAAATGGCACTTTGGACAAATCATCGGGACAAATGAATTCGAACACTCTTTGCCGGACGGTGTCGTCAAAGGTTAATTGTTGAAACAGTTTCCAGAACCGCCACGACCAGATCGATGGTGCTTTGCACGTCCCTCTTCTGCACCACACTCATGGGTGAATGGATATAGCGCGTCGGTACGGACAGGGCGCACACCTTGACGCCAGGCCCAGTGGTCTGACTGATGGCCGCATCGGTGGCCCCCGTGTTCTTGACGATGAGCTGGTGGGGAATGGCCGCGGCCTCCGCGGTCTCGACGAGAAAGTCCACCAATCGCCGATCGGAGATCATGCGCTGGTCCGAGATGCGGATCTCCGGGCCCTTTCCCTGGGTGGTCGCAAGGGTGTTGGGCGGCAGCTTCAATCCCGGTGTATCCGACGCCACCGTGCCCTCCAGGGCCAGAACGATCTCGGCCTGGGTCGCAAACACGGCCGGTCCGGCGCCCCGTAGTCCGTACTCCTCCTGAGTAGAGGCAATCAAAAACAGATCGCAATCCAATTTTTTGGCCTGCGCCACGGCGCTGAGCATGACGAAAAGGCCGACACGGTCATCGAGGGCCTTGGCGAAAAAGGCATGTTCGTTTTCCCAGCCGTCCGTGGCGAAGGTCACCGGATCGCCCACTCTGACCGACGCCAGGACCTGTTCGGCGGGAAGTCCCAAATCGATGAAGCTCTCTTCGATGGGCAAGGCGTTCTTTGCTTCCGGGCCGCTGGCCTTTTTCTGAAGATGGGGTGGTATGCTGCCGACGATGCCGGGCAGATCCCGGCGTCCATGCACCATGACCTTCTGGGCACCGAACACCCGCGCGTCGATCCCCCCCATGGGCATGACGCGGACAAATCCCTGGGGCTCGATCTTGCTCACCAGAAAACCGATTTCATCCATATGCGCGATCAAGGCCAGTCGCGGGCCTTTGCCGGGTATATGGGCAATCAGGCTGCCCATGGCATCGGTGGAAATCTGCCCGCCGAAGGCCGAAAACTTTTCCGCAACGAGTTCCCGGACGCGCTCCTCACGTCCCGGGACGCCGGGCGTTTCGACCAACTGCCTCAAAAGATCATACGCCATAGGTCAACTCCTCGAGCAAAATGAAAGGGTGTTCGAACCTATCCCAAACCCGCTTAATCATCAAGTTGAAAAGCCCCAGTAAGGTGGGTGGGTTAGCGGCAGTGCCGCCTGCTCGATAGCGATGCGCAACGCGCGGTCCCTTTTTCAGCGGGATACATTGGCCTGCATGCGGCGATGTTCTATGGAATGGGTTGTAAACAAATTTTCGGCTATCTGAGTCTTTTGTATTATCAAGGCACATGTTCTTACAGATCGTTTTCAACCCAAATTCCAGGAAAGGGAACCCAGATGAAAAAGGTGATCGCGTTTGCCATTCTTTCCTTGTTGGCCATTGCGCTATTTCCCGTTCACAGTGCGATGGCACAAGGCGTCGGCGGGGCTTTCAAAATCGGATATGATTTCGAAGGGGACCATCAGGTCTCGGGCTATGGGTTCAGTGGATCGGAGGATGTCGAAACTGGAATTTCGTTGTCCGGCGAACTTCTTTTTCATCTGAACAGCCACCTCGATATGGGATTTGGACTGACCTATCAGATTCCCCGGTCCCAGGATGACTTTGAAGGGGATTTCAATTTCGTGCCGGTATATGGCCTGTTGCGGGCCAAGCTGAACGATTCGAACGTGGCCCCCTATTTTACAGGTCATCTCGGATACAATTTTTTCGATGGTGATTCGGATTATAAAGGAACGGGTATCTACGAGGCTGACTTGGAAGGTGGCTTGTATTGGGGGCTCGGCGGAGGCATCATCATCAATAAACATTTTCTGATCGAAATGATGTACTCAGTCAACAATGGCACCGCCGAGGAGTTGGGTCATGAATTCGATATCGAATATTCCAAATTGACCCTGTCTGTCGGATATACTTTCTAACCATTGAAACGCATTAAAAACAAAAGCCTACTGCCGAAACAGTAGGCTTTAAACATTGCCATGAAGAATGCGCTAATGGTCCCAAAGACGTTAAAAACTGTCCAAAGCTGAATTGTTCCCTTCATTCATTTCGCATGGGTAGATGATTCAAAATGCGATTGAAAAATGCCACAAGACTTAAAAATCAGTCGAAAGGAAAAGCCTTTCCCGTATCTTTTGCTCTTGCCTGCATGAGGTCGAAATCGTCATCGTAAATATGAGATAAGTAACCCGGTTGTTTATGAACCATGGAGATAGATCCCGTTGGGCAGGTGGACACACACAAACCACATCCAATACATCTTTCACGTTTTACTGCTGCAATTTCGTCTATCATTTCTATTGCATTAACTTGACACCGATCAATACAGGTTGTGCAGCCATCGCAGGTGGCTGCATCTACCAATGCATAATAGTTTGACTGTGAAATAAGGCCGGGCATATTATGTTTAGTTAAAAAAGCCAATGCCTTACAATGGCATCCACAACAGTTGCAAATGAAGATTTTATTTCCCTTGTGATTTGATGAGCAATGAACCAATCCATCTTCCTCAGCCTTATAAAGAATCTGCTTGGCTTCCTCTTTTGAAATTTCCCGTGCCATTCCATTTTCGATGTAATAGTCTGCAGCAACGCCGAATGTCATGCAAGCTTCTAATAGTTTGTCACATTTATCGCCCAGTATTTCAGATTCCTTGCGACATATACAATCAGCGACGGCGAACTTTGAGTTTGTTTCTATGATTTCCGAAACTTTCTCATACGGCTGTATTTCTCTATCATCCTTTATTTCCCTTTCGACCGGTATAACCCGAAAACCTCCGACGCGTCTACCTTTAGCAGAAGCAACGATTCCCTCCTGGTGGAATTTTTCATACAGTTGAATGTTTTCTTTGTTTAAACGATTCAATTGAAATTCCCATATCCCAACC
Source organism: Desulfatitalea tepidiphila (assembly GCF_001293685.1). Classification (NCBI taxonomy): domain Bacteria; kingdom Pseudomonadati; phylum Thermodesulfobacteriota; class Desulfobacteria; order Desulfobacterales; family Desulfosarcinaceae; genus Desulfatitalea; species Desulfatitalea tepidiphila. Next base: position 2,661,370 of record NZ_BCAG01000003.1, read on the forward strand.
ATCCAAGGGGCTAAGAAATAATACCTGAATTTTGCACGCATACGGCCGTAACGGCTCATGCCCGCTAAATTCTCGAGATGGATCAAATCTACCGCGCTCGTCCTCAGGCCGCCGTCAGTACCAATAAAGAGAGCGACCTGAAGTAGAACTGCCCGACAGAATGCGTCGTATGTATTTATAATGAATCATCATATTTCCATGCAAGAAATTTTGTGCATTAACAACAGATCTACCCGCCAGGTGCCTGGAGTATACCGCCAGCCCATGGCCTGGGCTTGAACCTTTTTTCGTCAATGTATTTCAGGAAAGACATCAATGCCGGCGTTCGGCTGTCATGGATAGAATAACGAACCTTATCTCTATTTGAAGCCGTAACCACCTTGGCCGCGATCATTAACAGGCGCAACCGCGCAATGCGCACCGTGTTGGTTTGGATGCCTTCAAATCCATGGCCTCCGGCCGCTTGTCTGGGGTATGCGCTCTGCTCGGCCAATATCTTCAAATAGCGCCAGATATTGTAGGCCAGCATGACGATTTGGAAATAGGCATAGTTGTTTTTAAAGCGAGACGAGGGGATGGCATCCAGACCTTCGCGCTTGGCTTCTCCCACAAGATTTTCGACGTCGGCCCGCTTGTCATACTCGGCGATGACCTTGTGAGCCGCACGGCGTAAATCCGTGCAAAAGATGCGGTACTCATAACGATCAGCCTCAAACAGTTCGTATTGCACGCATCGATCTTTGGCAACATTTTTATCTTTGGGGATTCGCATGGCCACGAATCGAACCGGCATCTGCCATCCCATTGGCTGGTAAACACAGCTGTTGAACTCATAGGCGTTGCGCTTGTGCGGGCGGTACCAGCGCCGTGGATCAAATGGCGGTTCGCACCCTTTGTTGGCGATGATGAAATTGTAACCGGCCTTGATGCATTCATGGATGCTTTCCCAGCTTTGAAACTCGGCATCCGCGCGGATCAACACCTGCCTCACACAGCCGGGAAGGTATTGTTTGATTTTGGCGATAAACGAGGCGGTTTGCTCGCCGCTGATGGTTTCGCCCTTGCGAAGTTTGCCCAGCAGGTACTCACGGCTTTGTTCGATGAAGCATAACACCGGGCGGTATCCCTTTTTGCCCCGATTTCTTGGATTGTGGCCTTTTTTCGCCCCCTGCTGGTTGCCGAAAACCGTTTCCACGGTCGTATCGATATCCAGGCAGATGCGGTAGTACGATAGATCGCAAAGCCGCCAGACCCGCTCACGTAAATGGGCCATCACAGCCAGCAGTGAATTGGCTTGGTTGATACCCAGGCTGTTGACATAGCGCCAAAATGTGCTGGCCACCGGAAGCCGCGTCAGGTTGAAAAATCCGCACAGCATCGCATCCAGCCGCAGGTAGGAAAAATGCCAAATTCGGTTGAACCCTATAAACAGTAGCATCAGCAAGCCTGTCATCATCGAATAATGGCCCAGTTTGGGTTCACGGGCCGGCGCTTTATAGGCGAAGTCAAAAATTTCTCGAAAACCAACCAGATCAAAAAATTTGATCAGCGGCAAAACACCGCCAAATGCGCTCAGCTGCTCGCTGCACGTATCATAAGCGGTTGACGCATTGATTTTCTTGGCCTTCGCGCCATTTGGGCTAAATCCTTTAGGGTTGCGGTTTTTGCTGAAATCTGATTTCTTGGATTTTACCATCTGGGTACCTCCCTGCTTTTATGGGTTGGCTTCGTAACCCCCATTGTAGCAAGGGTTCCCAGATGGTTTCTACCCTTTCTCGCTATTCAGGTGCAAAATTCAGGTAATAAATTACCTGCTCTGACTCTTTGTAACGAAGGATCAACCCTTTTTTTGACATCTCATATAATATTGGCCCCAATTGCTGTGCATCCCGATTTGTCCTTTCAGCAATTGCAGCAACAGGTTCAGGGTATGGTTTCAAACGGGTGGCAATCTCTGCCTCCTCCTCTGAAAATAGACTTTCCAACACACAAATTTCCACCCCGCTTTTCGTTTTTGGGAATCCTTGAGGAAACATATCAAGTCGTTCTTGAAGTTTTCTATACACTTCTGCCATTTGTACCTCCCGACTGATGATATTGTGAATAATCTTATTCATGCTGGAAGACAAAGGCTTACATAGGTTCTGATGCATTGAGACAGAGCTGTTAAGCCTTATACTGCAACATGCCGTTTAACCTTGTTCTTAGGTTTTTCAAATTCGTTTTAAATTTGTACAAATTACCTTCTCCTAATAGCAGGTGGGAAATATGGCATACGCCTGCCTGAAGGAGATGGTGCATCTCCTTTGCCAGACACAGTGCCACCAGAGGTTCTATAAGTACTAAGGACCCTGCTTCTTCCTTCATTCATTGAATCTGTTACCAATTTATCTAATATTGATAATTCTATCGAAAAGTTGTCCAAGAATCCCTTATCAATTTCCGGTCTACAATAAGATCCGATGTACCAAACATAGAAATTCTTGCTTGCATTAAGGTAGTCACCTTGATTGTATTGCTGAACTGCTATGTTGTAGTAGTGGTCAATGTCAGAAATACAGACCGCGCCTTCAGCTCTAGCAAAAGTTGGCGAAAGACAAATTAGATGAATTATTAAGAATATTAAAGAGAACGCGCAGGGGATCTTCATCCCTATACTTTCTGGTATTATTTTTTTCATACTCATTCTCCTTTTCGCTTATCCGGTTGCAATGGCAGTGGCTTAAAATCTGGATATTGTTGCTCGATAACTTTATCTTGCTTATTGATGATTTTAGGCAATTCTGTTTCTAATGAGAAGCCTTTATAGAGCGTAATTCCAACGATAATTGTGCCCATCAAGATGAAAAATAGCCCAGGTGAAGCACTTACAAGATCCGCTTTAACGCCTTTGAATTCTCCTTTAAATTTGAATTCTCCAGAGACACCTTTTATAAACAAATCATAACCCAACTTTGCGAACAAATATCCTATAAGGAGTGAGAATACTTTATATGACCATATTGAAAACGAAGTAATAATTAGATACCAAATATTTTGATCCATCATCAAGACACCATGAATAATGAATTATGTCATATGCTTGATAAGGCATCTACTCAGAAAAAGTCAGATAGCCTATTACAGCAGGAACCAAAGGAGGTGTGTGAATAAGCAAACCGTAAATAGAAGCGAATTGAACAGCTCTGAAGGCAGATCCGAAAGTTCCAAGCCATTGTTTCTTGAGAACAATAGGCTCTACTGCGGCGATAAGGGATTCTTCAGGATTTCCTATGGTACACTCTTCAAGGTCATCGATTCTTATCGGGGTATCGTCATTCCAGCAAAAGCCTCCAAAAGGACAGTTGGGATCGTCATATGACCAATCAGCTATAGCTGAAGGCTGATACATAACCAGCACGAGCCTGCCGATATTTGTTAAACTCAGAACTAGTTTAAATCGAAATATTTCTGTTTGCTGGCCGCACTCTTCAATGCCGTTACCATCATGATCAATTGTCACGCTAAAATATCCCTTGGATTGATAGGATGAATCCAAAACCTCACCGATAAATACCGCGCCTTTCGTAACTCCATCCTGTTCAATGCCTGGAAAAATTTCTCGACCTGCGAGGGTAAATTCATCAGACAATCCGTTACCGGCAGAAGTCGCAGGAAACGCAATGAGAATAAGAATAAGAACAATCATAAAATTACATGCAATTTTTTTCATGTCACGATCCTCCTGTCATTCATAATGTTCCTTGCGGCTATGGCACTTAGGTGGATAAGTAAACTCTTTTGAAAAGATACGGTCCTGCCTAAAGTTAGCAGTTCAAAAAAGCCAAAAGCCTCCGAAGGGGAAATTTCCCCTGGAGGCAATCTATTGGCATTTTCAACGGTTCCATTGCCGTTGCCTTTTGCCGAGCGGTAATATTTCTAAACTGGATTTGTGCGCTGTCCACTGATAATGTGATCACAGCTTTTGAATCAAGGCGAACGCGAGCTGCATTCGATATTTGCTGCTGGATTATGAGGACAGTCGAGTCGCGGGAATAAATATAAAATATCCTAAACTCACATAGAAATATTGGTCAACTATAATATTGTGATTGTTTTGACAGCTAACAGATTCCTTAGAATGGATCACACAGCGGCAAAAACAGAAAAGGGCATACTTACATAGAGCCATGTTCTTAAACCTCAAATTCCTGATGTGACCAAATAGGTTCCAAAACAAACCAGCACAGAGAGAAGCCTTCTTTTTGCAAGGCCAAGATATCCAGATTTCAGTGAATATCGAACTTCCTTTTTGCCGATTACTCGCTGTGAGTCAATCGGTACGCTTAACCTGAAACAATATCGGTATAGATTTCTTACAAGGTGGCTTGATGCCTTGCCAATCGGTTGAAAATCACAGCCTCCTTCCTTCCAAAGTGTAAGGAAGGTGTATAAGCAGCAGGGCATGGCTTTTGGCTGAAAATATAACAAAAACAAAACCCTACTGCCGAAACAGTCCGCGATGCAGACCATTCAATCCTTTAAACAAATTATTGTTATTATTTATTATTTATAATTTCATGCATTTTAGTTACCCCTATGGTTACCCCTATTCTGAATTTTAAGCCCCTCATCCAAAAAACATGTATACCAATTTAACCGTATCATTTGTTAAATTGGAAACCTGCGATACAAGAATAAGCGTGCATTAATACCTGCTGACAAGCGCGACAAATTACAGATACTCGCTCCTTATGTGACCCAAATGACTTCTCTCGTGTATGCCTTCGAAATAAAACCACTCATAGCAGTTCAACAGCCCGATAAAAGGGTGTTTAGCCGTCATAGCGCTGCAATCATGCGTTTTACATACCTCGAAATACCCGTCCATCTCGGTACACACCGCTTCCATCATTGTCATGAGTAGCACTTTTGAAAGGTCGCTGTCGGGCTCCGTTCCCGGCGCTGGCAAATCCGGCATCTGATCGTATGTAATTTCCCCAAAAATTTCTCGAACCGGGACTTCCGTTACCGAGGTGTCCCCGGTATTCTGAAGGTCTTGGGTAAAACCTTTGACGAGCTCGGTTATCCGCTTTTTTGCCAAATAGATATGGTGAAATTGCGCCGCAGCAGGCCAGGCGTCCTCCTTTGGTGCCTTCCGGAAACCATCCTCACCCATCAGGTTCAGCAATTCATTAAAAGTTTTTCGATTTTCAGATCGCAATTTTTCAATGATATCGATGTTCATGGTTTGTCCCATCCCTTCCTTGGTCTATACATCGTGTGATCAATTCCCGCTTGGCACTGCTGTGCACAAATATAGCGGCTAAAATGGGCACTATTTTCAGGTTTTCAACTCTAAGAGACCTTCATTGGTGGGGATGCTTACAGTGTGGGTAAAAATGTTTGTGGGGTGGATCGTCCATTATTTCTGGCGGCTATGCAGCCCTAATCTCCTGCGGCAGATAGATCATGGTTGAGGCCGGGGATATCGACAATTTGGACAGTGACCGGGCATTGATGATTGCTGATATGACTCAACCCATTGCGGCGTATTGCAGTGGTGATCAATGTCCGGTTCATTGCTCGCTTCAAAGCTCTTGGCACCTCCACTACATCTGGTGGTGGCGGCATTTTATCTAAAAGAACCAAAAGCCGGAAAACCAATAACCACAGATTGCCAGATGAACCGAAACTGCGATATTCAAGCGATATCACAGGCCCGCCAAAACCTGTGATAAGAGAATAAAATGAGGTGCAGAAACAACAGCGCCGTCACGTAAACTCAAGATTCAGTGCTGGTTCCCTTAAAAGATGTGGTAGCTGGACATTCGTTATAACGTTCCTAAGTGGTTTATCCTGCACTGGGAATATGAATGCCACACTCGATATCATTTGCATCATTTTCGATCTGTACAGGTGTAATTAATAAGCAGATTTCATTGATTGTACCCGCAAAAAATACTCTGCCTTTAAATGGGGGGCTGGCAATTCAATAATGAAGTGGCTCCTATCAACAATTGCAAGTCAATGTTGATACCCAAGTAAAGTTAGGGAATATCAGATTTGGTCCTCGTTTTTGATTTTTTGCAGATCCACAATATCTGGTAGTCGGCCTGATGTTATTCATGACCATCAATCTACCAAGCCTTCTTGGCGGACCATGGCATGTGCAAGGTTCCGTTTATTATTTCCATGGCTTCTCCATCACTGACCTTGCCAAGGTACCTCTGGGTAGTAGCCAGGTTTGCATGACTGAGAATTGCCTTGCTGAAGATCTCCAGCGGGACATCGGATCTTGATGCATAAGGGGCGGCATGTCGTCTCAGATCGTGAGGGCGGATTTCGATGCCGATGTTTTTACCGGCTCTATTAACAATCATGCTTGCGCCAGTGTACCATAGAGAGAAGATCCTATGCTCAGGCTTCAAACCTTTTCTCTGAATATAGTCTTTCAATCGATACACCCTGATCTTCAAACCACCCAGATGCTTAGTAGTAATCCGAAGATATCTTCCTATAAAAAACTTGACAGCAGCATGGTTCATGGAATATTCGGATTCTTTTAACCCGAAAACGCGAAAACGGCGTAAATGAGGTTTTTTTGTTCAGAAAATTAATGGATATTGCGTCAATCGTTGCCGACAAGGGGACCAACCCCACGGTGGCTGATTGATTGTAGCTCTGCAATAGGCAAAGCACGCTTTTCAGTTTAAGACAGGTCTGTTTCACCGGACCTGCTCCGCAGCAGACTCCTTTCCGAGACTCCGCCGATAGGACTGTACCCTTCGTCAGTAACGCTTCTAACGTTTTTAACTCAATCGGTCATACACTTTGCCACCGGCAGACTGTGTATCGTCGTTGGCATCTTGGATCCGGCACTGATGGTATGGCATTTGACCATAAAACGGAGTCAGACAATGTTCACAGAAGAAGAAGATAGAGATAGATTATTTAACGAAAACTACCGGCATCTTTTACACTTGGGATGGTCTGCCCATTTCCAGGCCCAGCTGACAGACCGTTGTGATGAGGAAGTGATTCCGGCCAGGGTGGTCGGGGTTCGGAAAAACAACTTTCGTATCAGTGACGGGAAAAAAGAGAGGCTCGCCACCGTGTCCGGCAGGCTCAGGCATAATGCCGATGGCGTCTATCCGGTGGCCGGGGATTGGGTCTTGGTGACCGACACGGTGATTTTGACCGTGTTGCCTCGAATCAATACCCTGTCCCGGGGAGCGGCCGGCAAGCGCGGCAAACAGGATGAACTGCCACAGAAAGAACAGGTCATCGCGGCAAACCTCGACCGAGTGTTTGTGGTGTGCGGTCTGGACCGAGACTTCAACCTGCGGCGCATCGAACGCTACCTGACGCTGATCTACACCTGCGGCCTCAATCCGGCCATCATCCTGACAAAGGCCGATCTGCACGAAAATCCGGAGCAGTTCCGCGCCGAGGTGGAAGCGATCGCTTTCGGGGTTCCGACACACCTGGTGTCTGCCCTGGACGAGACAGGGCTGGTTGAGATTGAAGCGTATCTGTCTCCGGGTCAGACCACCACCATGGTGGGGTCTTCCGGCGCCGGCAAATCTACCCTGGTGAACCGGCTCAGCGGCAGGGCCTTACAAGTCACCGGCGCTATAAGCGATAGTGTGGGGAAGGGCAAGCACACCACCACCACCCGTGACCTGATTGTGATGCCCCAGGGCGGGATGGTGATCGACAATCCCGGTATCCGTGAAATCGCTTTCTGGAACGACAATGACGGGATCGGTGACGCATTCCCGGAGATTGAAAGCCTGGCCGCGGGGTGCCGGTTTTCCGATTGCAGCCACAGCCACGAACCCAGTTGCCGGGTCCTTCAGGCGGTGGCGGACGGAGAGCTTTTGCAAAGCAGGCTGGCAAGCTACAACAAGATGAAACGAGAGCTGACCTATCTGTCCGATCGGCAGCACAAGAGTGCGGATCACCTGGAGAAAGAGCGCTGGAAAGGGGTGGCGCTGAAGGTCAAGGAACTCAAGAAGCGTAATCGAAACAAGTGATATTCCATCTCAAACATTAAATGGGGAGTAAAAAATTGAAAATAAGAAAAGCACTGGAAACGGATTTGAACGACGTACTGGAAGTGGAACGTCTGGCATTTGGTTATGATAAAGAGGCGGAGCTGGTGCGGGCGCTTCTTCAGGATCCGACCGCAGAGCCGCTGTTGTCTTTGCTTGCTTTTAATGATCATCGGGCTGTGGGGCACATTCTTTTTACGGCGGCACAGCTGTCGGAAGCCGGGGATAAGGTGTCAATTAGACTGCTCGCGCCCCTGGCGATCGTGCCCGATGCCAAGAAACAGGGCATCGGCGGCAAACTAGTCGAACAGGGGCTATCGATGCTGGGCAGGTCGGGTGTCGATCTCGTGTTCGTGCTGGGGCATCCGGATTACTACCCCCGTTTGGGATTCACACCCGCCGAGAGTCTCGGATTCGAGGCGCCCTATCCCATACCGGATGAACATTCCGGCGCCTGGATGGTTCAGGCGCTCCGGCCGGGGGTGATCGGCACGGTCAGCGGAAAGCTCATCTGCGCAGATGCCCTGAACAGGCCTGAACACTGGCGGGAATAGGAGGGTTTTATGTCAACCGTCGTACCCGTGGGGATGCAATAGACCATAAACCACCGGCAATTCCATCGTTAATAGAGGTCTCATACCTGAGGCGGAAATCGGCGGTCAACAGCTTTGATATTAAATTCATATCAAAGGCCGAACAAAACCTTTGATATGAGAATAGTCGCATATGGACAATTTGCCTCGAGATCGCCCGCGTGGTAGACACACAACGTTTCCGGGGCGGAAATGCCGATAAGCCCCGCGTGGTTAAACCACATTTTCCAAAAACAGGAGATCTCCCATGTCGGACATCCCGTTTTGCTCTGCAAAGCAGCTGGCTTCCATGATTCGTACAAAGAAGATCGGAGCCCTCGAACTGCTGGATCTCTATCTGCAGCGGGTAGAATGCTATTCCGAGATCAACGCCATCATCTTTATGGATGTGGACGCCGCCCGGAAGCGCGCCCGCCAGGCGGACCGGGCCCTTGCACGGGGAAACCTCTGGGGCCCTCTTCACGGGGTGCCCATGACCATTAAGGAATCCTTCGATGTAGTCGGCATGCCGACCACATGGGGCGTCCCGAGATATAAGGAAAATTATCCTTCGAGCAATGCTCTGGTGGTTGACCGCTTTCTCCAAGCCGGTGCCGTGATCTTCGGCAAGACCAACGTTCCCATGTACCTCGCGGACTGGCAGACCTTCAATGACATTTACGGGACCACGAACAACCCTTGGGACCGGAACCGTGTACCCGGCGGCTCCTCGGGGGGATCGGCGGCCGCGCTGGCGGCGGGGTTGACCGGCCTCGAAGCCGGGAGCGATATCGGGGCCTCCATTCGCAATCCCGCCCATTACTGCGGCGTGTACGGGCATAAACCCACTTATGGGATCATATCTCCTCTCGGCCAAGCCTTGCCGGGGACGTTTGGCCTGACGGACATCGCGGTGGTCGGGCCCCTCGCACGGAGCGCCGAGGACCTGGCTTTGGCCATGGATGTCATGGCGGGTCCGGACGATATTGACGGTTCCGGGTGGAAACTGAGCCTGCCGAAGCCGAAGAGGAAGGAGCTCAGGGAATTCAAGGTGGCGGTTGTCTACGATGACCCCGAAGCGGAGGTGGATGAGGAAGTACAGCAAGTACTTCGCGACCTGACCACCTTCTTGAAAAAGATGAAGTTGAAGGTGCGGGTAGACGCGCGACCCAAAATCGATTCTCGCGAAGCCCACCGGAACTACATTCGGCTCCTTCGGGGGGCCACATGCGGACGTCTGACCCCCGAAGATTTCGAGAAGAATTTGGCGGACTATAAATCTTTGAGAGCGGACGACGAAAGCTACCGGGCCCAGATGATCCGGGCGCAGGCCATGTCCCACAAGGAGTGGCTCGCATACGATAATTTGCGGCACCGTATGCGACTTGCCTGGGCAGCGTTTTTTAGCGACTTCGATCTCTTCCTCTGTCCGGCTGCCACCACGACGGCTTTCGAGCATAATCAGAAGGGTGAGCGGTGGGAGCGCATGATCTCCGTTAACGGAAAACCCCAACCATCCACCACCCAGATGTTCTGGGCCGGATATTCCTGTAACTTCTTCCTACCGGCGACTGTTGCACCCATCGGGCTGTCAAGGAAAGGGCTACCGGTAGGTGTCCAGGTCGTGGGCCCGCAATACGGTGATCGCGCCTGTATCCAATTTGCACGGCTCCTGGAACGTGAGTACCATCATTTCATTCCACCAACTGGCTACTAGGGTCAAAAATGAAGAAAAGGATCTTTCTAAAGGCTCCTCGACGACCTGGCGCTGATTTCAGAATTGCCGGGGCTAACTGGAAGCTGCTATTTTTATTGGATATTAAAGGGTCCACCAAACCTGCTATATGAGAATACCAGATGCAAAAAACAACGAGATCGTTTTGAGAGCGCAATGTGTGATTGCGTAATCTTCAAATCAAGGGCAATAATGGCGGGCAACTTCACTCCGTTTCGCTTTAAGAGGTAAAAGATGACATTGATTAAAATTAATGAAATCAAGTGCAAGAAAGATGGGTTATGCGTCATGGACTGTCCGGCTGGCATTATCAAACAGGCGGACAAGGATAGTGTGCCGGTGATGATTCCCCAGGGGGATAAAATCTGCCTGCGGTGCGGACATTGTGTGGCTGTGTGCCCCCATGGTGCCTTGGATCATGTCAATGTGCCTCTGGATAGCAGCCCTGAAATTAAAAAAGAGCTGGCATTGGATACTGTCCAGGCTTCCCAGTTCCTCAGGACTAGGCGATCCATCCGGCATTTCAAGGATAAGCCTGTGACTCGTGAGACGATACAGGCCCTGATCGACACAGCCCGTTTTGCCCCCACCGGTGGCAATTCGCAACTGCTCGCCTGGACGGTTCAAACGGATAAGGCCAAATTGAAAGAGATGTCGGATCTGACGGTGGCGTGGATGAAAATGATGCTGGAATCGGAGACCGCCAAGAAGCTGCCGCCTTATTTTCCGAGAATTGTGCAGGCGTATGAAGCCGGCATCAATTCCATTACCCGGGATGCGCCTTGTCTGTTGGTGGCTTCCGCCCCTGGCTATTACGACAATGGTATGGTGGATCTGTCCATTGCCTTGTCTTACCTTGAACTGATGGCCACTGCCAAAGGACTCGGCACGTTATGGCTCGGGTTGATAACCCGCGCTTTGAAATTTTTCGAACCGCTCAAAGCATTGGTGGGCCTGCCGGAGAACCATACGCACTTTTATGCCATGGTGCTGGGGCATCCCAAGTTTAAATACTACCGCCTGCCAGAGAGAAAAGCGGCAAATATTATCTGGAAATAGAGATAGGGCGCCTATTATTTCATGCTATCCTTTCCAAGGGGATGTGCACTTGACCGATAGATCCAGACCAAGCCAAAATCATGAGATCTTCAACGCACATCCCCTAACCTGCGATATGAAAATACGGATGGTTGATGGTGAGGAGGATTCGTGCTCTGCTTCTCGTATGGTTCTAATATGTCGTCCGCGCGTTTAAGAGATCGTGTGCCATCAGCACGTTTTGTCGCAGTCGCGATTTTGCCAGCTTATAGGCTTCGATTCCACAAAGTCAGTAGCGATGGTTCCGGGAAATGCGACGCTCTGGAAACAGGAAACTACAATGATCGAGTTTTTGGTGTGGTGTACGAGCTTGCTGATGATGAAAAGCTATCCCTTGATAGCATGGAAGGGCTGGGGTTTGGATATGATGAAAAAGTGGTCGAGGTAATTACGGAACAAGGAAAGTTGAACATCTTGATGTATTTCGCCACAAGAGTAAATTCGTCGCTAAAACCTTACTGCTGGTACAAAGAGCACGTCTTGATTGGGGCCCGTGAGCACGGGTTGCCCCCCGAATACATTGCTCAGATTGAGGCGATTGCGGCTGTCGAAGATCCGGACGTTACCAGGGGCGAGCGAGAACTGGCAATATACTGCTAACAAAAAAATCCAGGCGCAGCTCCTTACCCGACGATTGATTCGCCGCTTTGTGGCTGATCAAAAAAGTCCTATGTACAGGAAAATTGCCAGTAAACACCTCCGATATTCAAATCAGATCAGTGGCTCAGCCAACCTCTCGATATGAGAATAAAGATAACAAATGCGAGGGCAGCAATCCATTCAAGATCTATCCATCCAATAACCAAATTTCATTTAAAGGAGAGGGTAATGCAAGACAGACTGTTGGTGCTCTGGACTAATGGAGATAAAACAGTGGCAATGAACATGGTGTGTATGTACGCCCACAATTCAAAAATCAGAGGATGGTGGGACAATGTTACACTTCTTATTTGGGGTGCCTCCGGGGATCTTCTGGTCAATGATGCAGAAGTCATGGAAAAAATATCAGAGATGAAAAATGCAGGTGTTGAAGTGATTGCCTGTAAACGATGTGCCGAGAATATGGGCATTTTAGAAAGACTGGAAGCGATCGGCGTAAAGGTCTTCTATACAGGGGAATTTTTAACAGATTGGCTGAAGTCAGGAGATCGGGTAATCACAATTTAAAGTTTTGCATTTTTTCGGAATGTATATTCCATCCGGAGTCTTGGCATGCTAAAGTTCCGGATCTGGAAAATGGATTTGACATTACAAAGGTCCGCCCGGTATCGGACTATTGCTGGTCCATAGCAGTAGTCCTTATTTTTAAAAAAGGAATTGCAGTGTCTAATGAAAGCCGGAATTTCGATTGGATATTGCAGGCCCGGCCCAACCTGCGATATGAGAATAGTAGCGATGAACTTTACTTTGAACTCTTAAGAGGGCGATCTTCAAATGGATTGGCTTCAAGAAATTCGAAAGAGCACTCCGCGGATAAAACAATTTACAAATACATTATTCGCCAACTTTCAAGCCAATATGTTTATTTTACAATCGCTGGGAATAAATTGGAGAAATAGTTTAAAAAATAAAGCGGTTATCCACGAAGCCCAATTGATATATTGAGGTGGTTGATCTCGATACCCAAGGTTGCGCGTCTCGCTTCCATTTTTTCAAGTGGGTAGCAGCTTTCGATAATATGCATGGTTTCAATCATAGAGTGTGGCTCTCGCGTGTGTTCCGGAATTGGGCTTTGTGGGTAACCCCAATATATTTAAAAGCAATTTAATGGAGAGATTATGATATCCAAAGTAGATGCCCAACACGTTGAGACTATGATTAAAAGTTTTATCGCTATAGATCACTCCAACACGCTCAGAAACAAAGCTAATGATAAAGCCTTTGGGATCCCCTTGGTGGGGTTTGCAAGTGGAGATGATCTGCTCTTCGAGCAATACAAAGATCATGTAGGGCCTTTTTACATGACCCCTTGGGAAGTCTTTGCAGTCACGTTTCGAGACACTACCATCAAGGCGGAGCAACTGACTGTAATCAGTTATATTCTGCCACAAACCGAAGCCACAAAAAACGACAACCGAAAAGAAAAATTCTACCCTTCCGAACGGTGGGCCAGGGCCCGAATTTTTGGCGAAGAGGTTAATGTAGCACTGCGTCGACACATAGTCCAATCCTTGAAGGATAGAAATATTCGTGCTGTGGCGCCAGCCCTTGCCCCTCAGTTCAGTGTGCGCATTTCGCCCAAATACGGCTTTTCTTCCACCTGGTCCGAACGTCATGCAGCTTATGCCGCAGGGTTGGGTACCTTTGGACTATGCGACGGATTGATAACACCAGTGGGTAAAGCTATGCGCACTGGATCGGTCGTGGCCCAGATGAATATCCCCGCTACGCAACGGCCCTACACCGATCATCGGGCCTATTGTCTCTATTTTTCAAAAGGAACCTGTAAGAAATGTATTTCCCGCTGTCCGGTAGGCGCCATTAGCGAATCTGGAAAAAACAAGTTGACCTGCTTAAACCATTTGTTTCCCGTTACCAGCAATTATGTCAAAGAAAGTTTCGGAATAGACGGCTATGGTTGCGGCCTTTGTCAGACCGGCGTTCCATGTGAATCGCGCATACCTCACAGCACGGACGGGTAGGGTCCACAGGGGTGGGAATGTTACCCGACAGGTGATTCACTGCTCAAGACCGTTTTTAGAACCTTCTGCATTGCGTTCTTAGGAAGCGCGTCACGAAACTCCACTATGGTCGGTTTTTTATAGCTGGCCAAGCTCTCGCGGCAATATTCTATGATCTCTTCCTCGGTGGCCTTTTCCCCTTTGCGTAGCACCACCACAGCCTTGACGATCTCCCCCCAGTATGCATCGGGAACCCCGATCACAGCGGCCTCCTCAATCTTGGGGTTCTTGTGCAGAACATATTCAATTTCAACAGGATAGATGTTTTCTCCCCCGCGGATGATCATGTCCTTCTTCCTGCCGGCAAGATATAAGTAGCCGTCCTCGTCCATCCTTGCTAAATCGCCCGTATGAAGCCATCCCCCCCGCAAGGCTTCCTCCGTCGCTTCCGCATTGTTCCAATACCCCCTCACCGATCACCAAGGATGACAGCAAGGCCCCACCCAGACTCCCCAAGCCGCCAACCACGACCACCACGAAAGCGTCCATCCCTATCTGGTCCGCCATGCCTGGAAAAACACTAAGAAGGGGCGCTGCCGCCACACCGGCCACTCAGGCTAGCCAAGTTCCGAAACCAAAGACCAGCATAAAAACCAGCGGAGTGTTTATACCTAAAGCACTGACCATGCTGGCGTTGGACACTGTTGCCTGCACAACCTTTCCCAGACGGGTCTTGAACAGGACTAAAATCATGATGCCCAACACGACCAGAGAAAGAAGAATAATGAATAAACGATAAAGCGGGAAGCGAATAGCCCCGAAATAAACCAGTCCGCTCAAGGAAGGAGGTATGGAAATAACCAAAACTTCCCTACCCCAGAAGGATTTAACGGTCTCCAGAATAACAAGCATGATCCCCATTGTAAGAAGGAGTTCACCAATATGCCCCTGTAGGTGTACTCTGCGTAGTAAAAACCGCTCTACGAGAATTCCGAGCAAGGCTGTGACAATGGGCGCTATGATCAGAGCCATCCAAAAGTTGCCGGTTACCAATAGAACTGTATAGCAAAAATAGGCAGACAGCATAAAAAGGGAGGCGTGAGCCAAATTCAGGATGCCCATCATCCCGAAAACCAAGGTCAAACCGGAGGCCACCAAAAATAGCAACATTCCGTATGCAAGTCCATGAAGGCCCTGCGTAATATACATTACCACTACAGGACTCATCATGCACCTTACTTTGGGCCTGCTTTAATAAAAGTATAGAATGTCCAATGATAAAATCAGGTTAAAACCTGATGGACATGCCCTTCCCTGCTCTGACAATTTCTGCTTCCAACTAATGTTGAAAACAGGGACGACTTCTATTTTGCAATATTAGATGGGATCATATAATTTGAGCAAATTAAATTGTTCACCGATAGCGTCGTTTCCGTCACCACCCGGCGAACGGTTTCAAGTCGTTGCAATCGCAATATACGGACAACAAGATAATTCAGAGCAAGCATTTTTTCACACTCGAACAGCAGCCACTTACTCGGGAAGCCTGCAGTGTTGTGGACCGCGGACCGATACCACTGCACATGGGGAGTGTCGGAAAACTTTTTCCGCTGTCGAACCAAAAAGTACACCAGCCAGATCGGTACGCCCCTTGGTGCCCATGACCACCATGTCCGCTTTTTCTTTACGCAAAATCCTTATTATTTCCTCAAAAGGGACACCAACCCTTAGCTCAATTTTTGCCGCAACACCTTCCGTTCGGGATAGATACGTTTCTTTGAAGATCCGAATGCGTTCCCGGTTAGTTTTTTGGATGTAGTCTTCCTTGCTGACCGGAAATCCCTGGCTAGCAACAAGATCGAGGGATTGAAGGCCTGAAATGTTTATGATGTTCAAGATGATGAGCTCTGCCTGCAGCGATCTGGCCAATGCAAGCGCGTGCATGAACGTTGTTTCAGCGTATGCGGAAAGATCCAGAGCTGCGACAATTTTTTTTAGATTCACTTCACAATCTTCCATTATTTCCATCCTTTCACTCCAGATCCAAGAAATCAGCAGTGATCAAAGCGAAAATCAAAGCCGAACGGCGCAACTGATCGACTTCCACATATTCGTCGGTTGTATGGGCCTGATTCATATTCCCCGGGCCTAACAGAATGGCCGGTGTTCCTGCCTGCCGCATGTAATACCTGGCATCTGTGAATCCGCTAATTCCAAATATTTCTGGCCGGTTGCCAATGACCCGTTCGATGTTGCTCAGTGATATCGTCACAATTTTTTCGTTAGCGGCTATCTCGCTGGGTTCAGCATACATGAGGCGTTCTTTATATAATTTGATCTCTTCGTTCTTACCAAAATCAGCCAGAATATCTTCCAGCCGCTGTTCGATGACCTCCGTTTGCTCATTAGGAAGGCATCGCCGGTCCACTTCGATAAAACAGCTGTCTGCAACGGTATTGATTTTGCTTCCGCCGCTGATTACTCCGATACTCAATGTGGGCTCACCCAATATTGGATGTCTGGTCTCTCCTATCATATCCTTCAACCGCGGCAGCAATTTTCCCATTTTCTCAATGGCATTGACGCCAAGGTGCGGCACGGCAGCATGTGCCGCCACACCTTTGATCGTGATCCGGTACCACAAGGTACCTTTCTCCGCGGTGGCGATCTTCATTCCGGTAGGCTCAACGACGACCGCTGCGTCTGCCTTGGCCAAACCTTTCGAGGCGAGAAACCCAGTCCCATGACTGCCACCTGATTCTTCATCCGAGACCAGGTGCAGCACCAACTCGGAATGACCAAGATTTAAACCCGCCTGCTTAATAAGCCAGGCACCGTAAATAAAAGCCGCCGTTCCACCCTTTGTATCAGCGGCCCCCCTGCCGTAAAGACGCCCTGATCGAATTTCTGGGGCGTAAGGAGGACTGGTCCACACTCCGGGATCTCCAGCCGGGACAACATCCATGTGGCCGTTGTAAATTAGTCGTTTGCCGCCTCCTTTCGCTCGGAGGGTGGCCACCAGGTTGGGCCGCCCCTGCGGGCTGAGGACCCGGGACACTTCAAATTCTTCAGCCGAAAGCCATTTTTCCAAATACTCGGAAATTTCAGCCTCCATGCCTGGCGGGTTTTCGCTCTGAAAAGCGATCAGTCGTTTAGCCATTTCCAAAGGTTCTTCCGGGGGCAGAAGATCTTCAAATCGACGATAGAGATCATTGAATCGTTTTGTCTCCAATGGGGTCCT
Source organism: Desulfatitalea tepidiphila (assembly GCF_001293685.1). NCBI lineage: Bacteria > Pseudomonadati > Thermodesulfobacteriota > Desulfobacteria > Desulfobacterales > Desulfosarcinaceae > Desulfatitalea > Desulfatitalea tepidiphila. The sequence continues at coordinate 2,678,673 of NZ_BCAG01000003.1, forward strand.
TCCTTTCGACAGTGCAGGTTTCTTCAGCTCTTTGCCTCCATCTGTTCGAGCAGCATCTGCACCACGATTCGGGTGGCCGTTCCCACCACATCGGGGCAGTGCGTGTCGTGACCTCCTGCATCCTCGAAAGTGTCCCAGTCATTTTGGTTCAAAAGATTAAAACTTCTCCCCATCTTCTTTTTCTGAATGTCACCACAGATCAAGGATCCGGTCTGTTCAATAAATCTGGACGCGAATTCTTGGCCGAGTCGGTAGGCCAAGAACCTTTTCTTTTCGGGATCGGCAATGTCGCCCAAAGAACGCCCGTAAAGTTGACTGATGATCATTCCCGCACCGACCGCAGCTCCGCATTGCCCGATAGAAGTGAGCCCCATGCCGCCGCCCTGCGCGTTGGCGGCCCGGAATATATCCTCGCTAAGCATTTGCGGGAAAATTTGGTACACCGCACCGATCACGCATTGAGCACAGCCGTGATAGGTGCGCTCGAACTCGTATCCGAGGTCATAGGCCTTTTTTAAAATGGATTCGTCCATATTCGCTCCCTTGAAGGCATGTTATCGGCTACGCCGACAAACAGCCGTCTCCAACGATTAGTAAAGATCAGGGTGGAGGCGGAATTCAAACGATGGCAACTATAGTGTTTCAGGCATTTAAATTCCGACTTCGATAAACATTTCGGGTCAACAGGTTTTCAGAATGCTTGTGATGCGATCAGGCGACGCATGCCGTTTCTTCCCGATCGGAACTAAAACAGCCGGTAGTGGTGCTTGTAAGTGTCTGGGCGACGGTCTTTCAAAATAGTGGCTTCGGACTTTTCTCTTGACTTGGAAAGCAACTCAAGATCCACATCTGCGATGACAATGCACTCTCGGTTTCCGGAGGGCGCTTCCGCCACAACACCATTGTCAATACCTGTTTGGTCATCTATGGGGCACAGAACTGCAGATTTTCCGTAAGCTGTTAAAGGTTTGTCCACCGGAACCGGTATGGCCCCGACCTGATGGGACTCGATAACATATAGCTGGTTTTCAACCGCTCGCGCCGCACAGCATCGACGAACTCTGTAATACCCGCGTTCTGTGTAGGTCGCAGATGGGCAAAGAAGTAGTTGTGCCCCCTCCAGCATTAGATGCCGTCCTACCTCCGGAAACTCGGAGTCATAACAAGTCATAAATCCAATTTTTGCCCATCCAACATCATATATCCCAAGACCATCGAAGGTAGCGGTGCCCCAATCGGTTTCGCCAGGGAAAAGGTGGTTCTTTTTCTGCCTCTCGATCCGACCGTCCGGAAAAAAAACATGAGCGGCGTTGAATCCGGGCGCATGGTCGTTTTCAGTGATCCAGTGGCTGCCTCCTGCGATAACCAGGCCCGATTTACCGGCTTCCTCGGTAAAAACTTGTTCGTAAATGGGAGTGAAAGGAGCTATAATTTCACGTATGGCATGTTCCATATCGGCATAGGAGAGGCTCTCACCCGCCATTGATAATAGGCCGAAGGTGGTAAACTCGGGGAAAACAACCAGGTGCGGTTTATTTTTAATCGCCAGTCTGCATTGCTCCCTTAAATGTGCTGCCATTTGATCGTAGGATTGGGTTTCGCGAAGGCCAAATTGGCAAATCGCAATTCGTATAAAGGCCATGCCAATAAACCTTTCCCTTCCGAACCAGTTTGGTTCAGGAAAAGCGGGAAAGCGGCATCAAACAAATATATGGCCGCATTCCCGCCAACCTCTCCTGTTTACACCTTGCCAGTCATTTTGAGGAACTTATGCATTAGTTCACCAACCCTGCCGCAATATTTTGGATCCTTCTTGGAGTATTCATCTATGACCTCTACAGAGTACTTTCTCATGAGCGCTACGGTTTCGGGTTCCATTTGAACAATTTTGCCATTAAACTTGGTCTTGAATTCCTCCATATCTTGGTAGTCGCGGTAAGCGAACCAAGCATTCGAATCCGCATTAGCTGCGAGACAGCAGTCCGTCAAGACACGTTTGTGATCGGCCGGGAGTGCATCCCAGACTTTTTTATTGACGAACACCTCGCCCAAGGTCTGCTGGGCCAGAAAAGGCGTAATGATGTAATTGGTGACCTCCTGGAGCTTCATCTCCCAACCGGCTGCCACTCCGCCCCAATGCGCACCTTCGCAGACGCCGGTTTGCAGGGACTGATACAGCTCTTCTCCGGGAAAAAAGACCGGTGTGGCGCCCATTTTCTGGAAGACCGCCGCAGGTATTCCGGTACTGCGGACTTTGAATCCTTTAAAATCCTCCGGTTTAATCAGCGACCTTTTCGAATACAAGGCCAGCGGTCCACAGCTTATCGGGCCGACGACGTGGACGCCATGCTCTGCATATGCTTCCCTGATGATATCAAGGGCCCCCATTTCGGTCATGAAAAACCACATTTCTTCGAAACTGTCCCAGGTGAAAAGTTGACCATTAAGATGTCCGGCAACTGGAATTTTGCCGATCCAATAGGCCGGCCAGATCAGTGCGATTTCAAAAATACCGCGACCGACGGCTTGAAGGACTTCCCCGGTGGGCACCATCGACCCTGACGGCATGGGGGTTATCTTTATTTCTCCGTTGCTTGCCTCTTTGACCCGTTTGGCATAGCCTTCATAAACCGGCTTGTAATAACCAACGCCTGTGGGCCAGTGCGTCTGCATGCGCCAGGACACTTTGTCTCCGGCTCTAGCCTGTCCTGGAACCATCGCGGCAGCGCCAATGGCGGCTGCCGAAACGCCGGTCTTGATCATTTCTCTGCGGGTTAAACCATTTTTCATTTTTCGCCTCCTTGTGTCCTTTTCCTAATGGAAATGTTTTTTCCGAGCGGCATTCGATCCCGCGATGTGCCTAAAGCCGCCGTTCTGGGGCATCCCGTCCAATACAAGGCCGGGGAGAAAACATTGCATCAAGAACTTTGGGGAGCGGCCATTTTTTGGAAAAGTTTCTTTCCTCTGGCGGCCTGTTCCTGATTGAGCTGCTCAAAAAGACCATCTTCAGGAGGGCGTACCTGGAAACCGATTTCGTTTTCCAGCCGGCCTCCGTCGACCAGATGGGGATAGGGCCATCTGTTCGCCTCCTCGTTGAAGCTTATCCGAGCATCTGGAACGTAGTTTTTGATGATTTGGGCAAAATCTGCGGGCGTTGCGGTTGTCCCTCCGGAATTGTAGACCCTATGCTCTAGCTTTTCTTTGGTCGCTAACCGCAAGAGCTGCTCGGCCACATCGTCGACATAGATGAAATTGGCCAATTGATCCGAACGCAGTCCGATTTTGACCGGTTCACCTTTAACTGCCGCTGCCACCATCTGGCTGGTCCATGCCGTCACGCCTCTGGCTTCCCGGCCGCTACCGTAAACTGCAGAAATACGAACACTGGGAATCTCCAAACCGTATTTGGCTTCGAATTTAGCTGCCATAAACTCGTTCAGATATTTGGTGGATCCATATATGGATCCGCTTCGCATAAGCAACTCATCCTCTGTCACCGGCCTTTCTCCGTACATGTCAGCTGTGGCGTATGCGGCGATGGAGCTGCAAAATATCAACCTTTTCACTCCATTCAAACGGGCCGCCTCATAAAGATTGTTCGTGCCGAGAACGTTTACCTGGATGGCCCAATGCGGGTTTGCCTCTCCCTCGGCCGTAAGGGCATAAGCCACGTGTACAATGACAGGTGCTCGTGCTTGATGAACGGCTCTGGCTGCATCTGAAAAATCGCGCAAATCGCCTGCAATGGACTCGATTTGACCGTCCAACTCGCTATCGAGCCTTGGCCGCCTCGATAGCACTACGGGCTGATGGCCGGCCTGCAGCAATTTCTGAACCAATCGCGCGCCTATGAAACCAGCCCCCCCGGTAACGAGTACTCTCATGCGAATGCTCCTTTCATTTCACCCTCTATCTTTCCTGATTGTGAATCTAATTGGTTACTAGAATCTTCGGCAGGAAAAGTATGATATCCGGAAAAAGAATCATAATAATCGTACACACAAGCATGATTGCGATAAATGGCAATACACTTTTATAGATCAACTTCATTTCGGCTTCAGGCGCCAGAGATTTGATGTAGAAAAGATTATATCCAAATGGCGGCGTAAGGTAACCCATGCATAAATTGATTTGGAAAATGACGCCGAACCAAATGGGGTCGAATTTTAGCTCAAGGATGATCGGATAAAAAATGGGAAGGCAGAGTAAAATGATTCCCATCGGGTCGAGGAACATGCCCAGAATGAAGACAAAAAGGTTCATCATAATGAAAAGCATCCATGGATTCATTTCCGTGCCGGAAAGAAGATCCTGGACGAAATATACACCACCACCTCCACTGTAAACGGCTACAAATCCGCTTGCGCCGAACATGATCCAAAGAACCATTCCTGTGATTGTCGCGGTCGAATAACTGACTTCCTTTATAAACTTCCAGTTGAATTCCCCTCGTATAATAACAGCAAGCACCACAGCGATTGCCCCCACTGAGGCTGCTTCGGTTGGGGTTGCGATTCCCAGAAATATGGTACCAAGGATGGCTATCATAATCAAAATTGGAAGTATGACCGCGGCCAGCGACCTGATCTTGCGTCGGAAACTTACCGCCTCATCAAGGGCGGGACAGGCTTCTGGCTTTATCCATGCGAGTACCAAAATATACAAGATAAAGCCCAGTAGAATAAACAAGCCGGCAGTCAAACCTCCAGCAAACAACTTGCCGATGCTCTGCCCTGTCATCATTCCGATCACGATGAGTGTGATACTTGGCGGAATCAAAATGCCCAACGTGCCGGCAGAGCCTATCGTTCCGAATATGATGCTGTCTTGGTAACCTTTTTGGCGCATCGGAGGTATGCCCACAAGTCCCGTAGTCACGGTTGAAGCCGAGCAGTTGCCGGTCATGGCGGAAAGAGCGGCAGCAAATCCACAAGAACCAACCGCCAGGCCACCTCGCAGGGACCCCGACCAGAGATAGAACGTCTCGTACATATCTTCCGCTATTTTGGATTTTGATAAGGCGACCCCGATGAAAATAAACAAAGGCACCGCCGCCAGAAGCAGCATCCACATGTAATTAAAAACGCCAGCTACGATCGGCATTAAGCCTCCGGGCCCCCACATGATAAGCGCCGATATCACTGCGATGCCACCCATGGCAAATCCTAAAGAAACCCCCAACATGATGGCCAAAACCAAGCCGCCGAACATTCCAATCGTCAGTAAGACTTCATGGCTCATTCCTGTTCCCCCCTCCTAAACTCGGCAACTGTTTGAATTGCAGATCCGATAGCCTGAAGAAAAATGAGGATGGCGCCAAAAAGAAGCATAAATTTGATCGGATAAACCGGATGGGCCAACACCATTTCATCAACCTCGCGCACGCTCCAGGAATCGAGAAAAAAAAGCCATCCTTCCCTGATTAGGACCCCGGCCCAGAGAATCAGAAAGCTGTAGTTGACCAGATCGAAAACTTTTCGCACCCTGAAGGAAAACTGGCTGGTAATCAAATCCACACGCACATGACCGCCGCGCAGAAGAGTGAAAGCACCAACCATTATAAAATAGGTTCCGAAAATACGCTGAGAATATCCATGCGCCCATACGGTGGGTGCGTTGAACCAATACCGTGCCACGACTTCCCACGACAACATGATCGCGCCTATCCAAACAAGGTAGGAAACAATTTTGCCCGACCATTCGCTGATGCTTTCGATCACATTGAGCAAATTTCTCATCTGATGATTCCATTCAAGGTAAAATGTTTTATTATTATTTTTGTTCTCCGTCCGCCATCAGTTTCATTCAACTTCTGGGAGGATCGCCCGGTGGAACAAGTTCCCTTAGCCGAGCCTTGATTACCTTTCCGCCTGGATTACGGGGCAATTCCTTTACAAAAGAAACAGAAGCAGGCACTTTGTAGTCGGCTATAAGATTCCGGCATGTTCGGATAATTTCTTCCTGTGTGGGATTTCTGCCGGGGGCTGGCACGACGAACGCATGCACTACCTCTCCGAAAATGCTGTGACTTCGTGGAACCACCGCCGTTTCCAAAACGTCAGGATTAGCTAAAATCGCGCTTTCCACTTCTATTGAGTATACGTTTTCGCCTCCCCGGTTAATCATGTCCTTTTTTCGGTCAGCTATGTAAACAAATCCCTCATCATCAATTCTTGCGAAGTCACCGGTGCGCAACCATCCATCGGCCAAATTGGCGGCGGTCGCCTCGGGTTTGTTCCAATAACTGCGAACAACATTGGGACCTTTGATCCAGAGTTCTCCAATTGAACCGCAGGGAAGATCGTTTCCCGAAAAATCAACCACACGAAGCTGAATCCCGCTGACTGGCAACCCTACTGAAGCCCCTTTACGGTCAGTGTCACATGCAGGCATGCAGGTAGCCAGTGAACTGGTTTCTGTAAGGCCATAGGCATTGAACAGATCAACCCCCAGCTTCTTTCGCAGCGCGTTGATTGTTTCCGTATCCATGGGAGCCCCGCCGTAACTCAGATCGCGAAGAGCTGAAAGGTCAGCTTTTTCCACACTTGGATGAACAAGCATGAGTTTATAAACGGTCGGAACCGTGATCATGGTGGTAACTTTGTGACGGGCGAGTAGTTCAATCATTCCGCCGGTATCGTAGGCCCTCATGATTACGGTTGTCCCGCCGGTATAAAAGAAGGCGACCAATTGCGTATTTAAACCAGTGACATGGAATAGAGGAACTACAATCAAAGTGGTATCCCGTTCCCTGTACCCCATGTGTGCCCCAGCATTGCGTGCATTGGTAAAAACGTTGCGATGGCTCATGACCGCGCCTTTGGGAAGACCAGTGGTGCCAGAAGTGTACATGATGCAGGCCGGTTCGTCGGAGCCGAATCGGATCGACTCGGCAGAACTTGCGAGCGGTGCTTCGACAATCTCGGCAAAGAAAAGTGCCCCTTCTTTGGGAGCTTCACCGGCGTAAATGAGATCGGGCGTGATTTTAAGCTCATTTTTAAACTGACGAAAGGTTTCCCAGAACTGATAACCTAGGATTATTGCCCGGGGGGCCGCATCGTTGACAATGTAGACGAACTCTTTAGGAGAAAGACGATTGTTCAAAGGAACCACAATTGCCCCTAACCGGAGAATTGCAAAATAGGCGACGCAAAATTCGATACAGTTGGGTAACAATAGGGCGACTCGGTCGCCACGGTCGATTCCCATTTCGGAGAGCCTGGTGGATAGGTTCGTTACCTGGGACAGGACATGCCCAAAACTCATCTCCTGGTCACCTTCTATGAGCGCTGTCTTATCTGGCAGACGGGCCGCCGTATATTCGAGAATTTCGTGTACCAGCATCGAATATGCCTCCCGATTGTTTGATCCAGATGGGTTTTTTACCTATCTGAAAAACTCGAACTATCAGAATTTTTGTATTTTTTTAAAAACTTCTCTGCATTGGAGAAGGGGCAGAGATTACACAAGGCTCAACCCCATCGTGGGTTCGGCGGACCGAAGTTTGGAATCATTCAAGTGTTCATCGATACCTGCAAGATAACGCGCTAGGTTTTTTTTGTCCTCGAAATCGTAATCCATACCAAGGGAGATGGTTTCCATAATCGGACTGCCGCCACCGTGAACACCGGCGATTTTATACCAGGCCGACATACTGGATGCCCCCAGATCTTCTACAAATTTCCATACCTTAAGGGATTCTTCCGGTGTGAGTTTAGCATTGCGGACAATGAATTTCTTCAATTCATCAACATTTTCACCCCTTTTGAAATCATCGTGGAAAGGCATCGTAACCGAAATGCCTCCGGCAATTTCTGTCAGGATGTTGTATTCATGGTAAATCAGTTCTCCTGTCAGGCGCCTTCCGACATTGGCATAAACTTCGTTAGGGAAAAAAACTCCACTTGCTGTAAGGGTTCCATACAAGGCTGCGGCAATGCCGGCGGAATAGGCCAAAGCCGCTGCACTGGCGAATTCCGTCAATTTTTCCTTTACATGCGAGGCTTTCGCGATGTTGTTGGCCTCGGCCGCCAGCATAGTGGCCCCACAGAGAATGTCGGATACGGCCGGCTTGCATCCACAGTAGCTGTGTCTATGGGAATTCGCAAAGAGCAGGGCCATCCGTCGGCCGAATTCCCACTCTCCGCACATGAAGACTCTCTCCTTCGGTACGAAGACATCATCGAAAATGATGACCGAATCTGAAACACCCAGTCGGCAGAAGGGAGAAGCATCCTGATCGTTGTTGTCCCGAAGCCAAACCGGGCGTGTGATGATCCTAACCCCCTCGGTGTCAGGCGGAATGACGAAAGCTACGGCATAGTCGCGGTCTTCCTCGGTCAAGGCACGTGTTGGGACCACCGCCATCTCTTCAGCATAAGCAACGGTCGTGATCGACATTTTATAGCCACGAACCACGATGCCATCATTTCGTCGTTCCACAACATGCACGTAGTGATCGGGATTATCCTGCTGAGAGGGCCGCTTCAGCCGATCTCCCTTACTATCTGTCTGGGCACAGCAGCCTGCGACATCGTTTTTCTGGTAGTGACGCAGAAATTCTAAAAATCGGGTATGGTAATCGGTTCCTTTGGCTGCATCAATTTCCTTGGTGCAAACCGCCAGGGCGGTGATGCCGTCCTGACCCATGCACCTTTGGATACAGCCCCCGGCCCTTCTCGCGGCCAGGTGAATCAATTTCTGCTTCTGCATCAGCTCATAGGGATTCGACGGGAGCAGGCTGAACCGGTTTACCTCCTCATTGATCAGAGGGGAATGGGCTGTCGCCAGTCCCTTCCACTCCGGGTTCTGCGCCAGGTCGAAGACAAGATCATAAACCCGAACGCCGGGGCGAATCCTCGGATCTTCACGCCCAACTTTTTCGCCGCCTATATAAATATTGGGGCGCATTGCCGATAGTTTTTCATGGTACTGCTCTTTGGTTCTCAGCATAATTCCAAAACTCCTTGTAATGGTTGAATATTTCCGCAGGCGACTTTTATCACTTGATTGGTAAGATTCCTCGATTTGTCTCCGAGCAGGAAAAGAATCGAATTGGTGACATCTGAAAGTTCCCCATAGCTTTCAGGATTGACCTCAGTGTGGTTTGAATTCCACCAATCAAATGGGCGTGGTGCCTTAATGTACCCTGGAATGATACAATTCACGTTCACGCGACTTGAATAAAGTTTTCTGGAAAGACTCCCAGCAAGAGCCACTGTTCCGGCCAAAGCGGAGTAGAAACCTATCTCATTCAGGCTCACATCCCATGCCCAAGGTGCAATATAAATCAAACGGCTCCAAGGCCGTTGAGGCATTAATTTAATCAAATGTTGAGCGATGTCGTGCGCTGATTGGAGGTTCTCTTCAAGGATCCGGAATTTGTTATCGACCTCAGAATCCTTTTCTACCAAGACGGGTTCATGAGGAACTCCTGCCCCTAAATCGTGGATATAGATGTCGAACGGTCCAGACTCTTTCTCTATTCTGGAAAAGAGCGTCTGGCCTAATGGTCCGTATTCACTAGATTTAAAGCACTTTACGTTTCCACCCCAATTTAAATCATGGTGTGGGTCCATGTAACCTTTGTCATTTACAACTGCGAATACCGATGCTCCCGCTGCCGTCACTGCCTGAATCGAGGCTGCACCGATCGCTTTTTCGCCTCCGACTACCAGCGCCCTTTTACCAGAAAGTGGATTCATTTCACTTATGAAGGCGCTCCGCCTATCGAGCTTTTTTGGTAAGAGACCGAAAAGAATCATATCCAGAATGAATTTTTCAGCCTCTTGACTACTGGCGCTTCCACGCAAATCCCATCTTTTCAGCACCCAGCCATCGACTGTAGTTTTGATCAGGTTGGCTGCCAATTTCGGGTTGCACCCTCGCAGGAATCCTTTTTGAACGCATTCGCTAATCACCCTTTCGAACATGGCGATGTGTTCGTGTTCCTTTTTGAGAAAATTTTGCAAAAAAGGTGGACTAAGAATGTGGCCTTCCTGATAAAGGAGAAGAATACCGTCTGACCACCGATCCATAACGTTGAATTCGGCCCGGACCATGCGGCGTAACTTCTCAAGAGGGTCGTCGATGTTTTCCGTAGCTCTTTGGAGTTCCTCGAACACCAAGTCACACAAGTAATTATGGATAAGATAGAAGATGTCTTCTTTTGAACCGACATAGTCGTATATATTGCCGTAACTGAATCCAGCTTCCTCGGAAAGGTCCCTCAGGGTCGTTTTGTGAAAACCGTTGCGGGAAAACAGTTTGATTGCGGAAAGCACAATCTGAACCCGTCTTTTTTCGACCAGTTCTTTGTTTTTGACGGTGGTGGGAATTTCGTCCATCAGGCCTCCGACCGATCAGTCAGAATCTGATTGAGCTATCATGAAAACTACGCTATCTTAGCCAAAATGTGAATGTCAATCATTTTTTAGTTTAAATTTTAAAAATGACGCCATTTAGAAATACATATTATATAGGCAGGTCATGGGAAGGGAGTCAGCAGGGGACTCGACTTCAGCATCAGCGACGGGCAGGATTCAAGCTTGGACACAACTTCTAAACAAGTGTGTTCAGCTTCGGCTGGTTTCAATATACTCAAAAAATCACAAGAACCTAAATTGAAAGGGTAAAACAATGGCAAATCCGATTTTGCTGATTCCAGGCCTTCTATGCTCAGCTAGATTGTATGCCCCCCAGGTTCCGGAATTATGGAGGTGCGGCGCCGTTATGGTTGCAGAGCACACCCGCGATGACACCATGTCGGGTATTGCCAGCCGTATCCTTCGTAATGCACCTCCGCAGTTCATCTTGGTCGGATTGTCGATGGGCGGCTACATTGCATTTGAAATCATGCGAGAAGCCCCGGAACGTGTTATAAAATTAATTTTGATGGATACATCGGCCCGCAGCGACACGTCCGAACAAAGTGAACGCCGCAGCACGCTTATTTCCCGCGCCCAAAACGGTCAATTGGAACAGATCGCAGATCAACTCTTCCCAGTTCTGGTTCACCCTTTACGTAAAAACGACCCTAAGCTTAAAAACTTGGTGCGACTTATGGCTGCGGAGGTCGGGCCCAATGCATTCGTCCGTCAGCAAAACGCTATAATTTCACGCCCGGACTCGCGTTCCGGACTCGGCGCAATCAAGTGCCCAACCCTGATTGTCGTCGGTGACCATGATGAACTTACACCACCGGAGCTATCTGAAGAAATTGCTGATGGCCTTTCCGGCGCACACTTAATTAAGATTCCCGAGTGTGGTCATTTATCCACCCTCGAAAAGCCCGATAAAGTATCGCAAGCTATAGTCAATTGGATCCAGAGTTGAGGATGGATTAAAAACGAATAGAGCGAAGTATTTTGGGAAACTCACTCAGGATGTTGGTTCGGGCAAGCCGATAGGATGACTAAAAACCACGCTCCTAATGGCAAGATTCCCCAACTTACCGGAAATAAAGACGATAAACCCCATTAACACCGGACCAAATCCCTCCGATCTCAAGATCGCTTTCCCGCACTTCAGAGATCAGGAAAGGCGATGGAGCTTCAGGCTTTGAGTGAGTTGGTGTAGATAGGAATGGAAAACCAATGATATCATTTGCATATAGCGATGGTCACCATGCATCTTGCCAAGGGGCTTGAATTCAGGGCTGTGGCGGTCATAGTTTACGACGATGAGGTAATCCCTTCCCAGCAGCGCATTGAAAGAGTCACCAATGATTCGGACCTGGAGGAGGTCTATAACATCGAACGCCACCTTCTTTATTTTAACTCAACTTTCGGGAATGGATTGAGGGAACGAAAACATGGTCTATGATGTTGATTTCATAAAGAAATAACTTGAAGAGCCCTATCTTTTGATTTATGGTGGATTTGCGACAATTCACAATAAATTCAAAGAGAAAGGGCTCAAATGGACCATACCAGCATCGTCTCCCAATCGCAAGACCCTGTTCATGTACAAAGCAAAATAGATGACTTCTTTGGCCATTTTAAAATCGCAACGCTCATGCATCAATGTGGGATGCGTAAACATCACGGTCATAGTGTTCGCTCTTTGACAAAAGCCATATTCACACTGCCCTTTGTTGGCAAGAACTTCTTCCGCGGCATCGTACTCAACAGCGAATTGCCTTTCGGCAAAGACGCCGCCTATGAATTACTCAAGGGCCGGACCTACAATTGGCGTCGGCTGCTGCTTTGTCTGGGCCTGCGACTGTTTGGTGTTTTCAACCGGCTGACCAGCGATGAACGCGAATCGGTGCTCATTATTGACGACAGCACGTATGACCGTTCCCGCTCCAAATGGGTGGAACTGCTCGCGAGAATCTGGGATCATAGCACCGGCCGTTTCTTGAAAGGCTTTCGGATGCTCACCATGTGCTGGTCGGATGGAACCAGCTGTCTTCCGATGGATTTTGCCCTGTTGTCTTCTACGGACGCCGAAAAGCGTTTGTGCGACAGTCAAAAGATCCTGGATAAACGTTGCTGTGCATATCAGCGCCGCAGGGAAGCTACCGAAAAGGCAACCGCGCATCTTGAGATCATGATAAAGCGAATTCTTTCAGCGGATGTTTCCGCCAAATACCTGCTGATGGACAGCTGGTTTACCATGCCGGCAACCGTTGCCAACTTGGCCCAGCACATCAAGATCATCGGAATGGTGAAAAAGTCGTCCCGTATTCACTACGCCTTCAACGGCCAGTCCTTGGATCTGATGGCCATCCACCGAAGGCTTGCAAAGCGCCGTGGTCGCGCCAAGATCCAGGCCAGCACTGTTGTCATGCTCAACAATGAGGTCTCAGCCAAGCTGGTGTTCGTACGCGACAGACGAAAAAAGGACTGGCTGGCGCTGCTTTCAACCGACACTGATTTGGCCGATGAGGATGTCGTGCGCATCTACGGCAAACGCTGGGACATCGAAGTATTTTTCAAAATGTCCAAACAGCACTTGAAACTGGCAAAGGAAATCCAGTGCCGGGACTTTGATGCCTTGATCGCTCATACCACCATCGTCTTTATGCGCTACATGTTCCTGGCATACCAATGCCGCATGGAGACTGATCATCGCACCTTTGGCGAATTGTTTTACGCCTGCTGCGATGAGGTGGCGGATATCTCCTTTTTGGAGGCGCTTTGCCGCATTCTGACGCTGGCTACCGATCGGCTCAAGCAGTTAGGTACTTTCTGCGAAAAAACGGCGGCTTCCTTCTTCGATGCAATCATGAACACCGCGCTGCAGTGTGTTGGCTTTTCAAAGAACAAATTGACGATCGGTTAAACCCGATCCCGAAAGTTGAAATTTTAACCTGTACCAGGGCCCGGGATTACCTTATTGTTACCGGCTTAGAACCGGCTTCTGAGTTCCTTGATGATTTAAATAGGTAGGAAGCTCAACTTTCGGGAATGGATTGAGAGGATGAAAATATAATCTATGCTGTTGATATCATGAAGAATTAACTTGAAGAGCCCCATCTTTTAATTTATAGTGGATTTGCGAATATACACAATAAATTCAAAGAGAAAGGGCTCAAATGAATCATATCAGCATAGCCTCCCAATCGCAAGACCCTGTTCATGTTCAAAACAAAATCGATGACTTCTTTGGTCGTTTTAAAGTCGCCACCCTCATGAATCAATGTGGGGTGGAGACAGATCATCGCACCTTCGGTGACTTGTTTTATGCGTGCTGCGATGAGGTGGCGGACATCACCTTCTTGGAAGCGCTATGCCGTATTCTGACGTTGGCGACCGATCGGCTGAAACAGTTAGGTACCTTCTGCGAAAAGACAGCGGCTGCCTTCTTCGATGCAACCATGAACGCCGCGTTGCAGTGTGTTGGCTTGTCAAAGAACAAATTGGCGATCGCTTAAACCCGATCCCGAAAGTTGAATAGGAAGTTAATGAATAGAATAGACATTAAACTTGAAGCTGAAGCGGCTGAATTCATAGTCCTGACCCACCTGTTCCACAATAGGACCGCCGCATTTAGCAAGGTGTTCTTAGTAGTTCCTAACCCTGCAATAGACAATTGATAACACAGGTGCTGCTAATCCTGTGATACGAGAATAGTCACATATGGACAATTTGCCTTGAGATCGCCCGCGTGGTAGACACACAACGTTTCCGGGGCGGAAATGCCGATAAGCCCCGCGTGGTTAAACCACATTTTCCAAAAACAGGAGATCTCCCATGTCGGACATCCCGTTTTGCTCTGCAAAGCAGCTGGCTTCCATGATTCGTACAAAGAAGATCGGAGCCCTCGAACTGCTGGATCTCTATCTGCAGCGGGTAGAATGCTATTCCGAGATCAACGCCATCATCTTTATGGATGTGGACGCCGCCCGGAAGCGCGCCCGCCAGGCGGACCGGGCCCTTGCACGGGGAAACCTCTGGGGCCCTCTTCACGGGGTGCCCATGACCATTAAGGAATCCTTCGATGTAGTCGGCATGCCGACCACATGGGGCGTCCCGAGATATAAGGAAAATTATCCTTCGAGCAATGCTCTGGTGGTTGACCGCTTTCTCCAAGCCGGTGCCGTGATCTTCGGCAAGACCAACGTTCCCATGTACCTCGCGGACTGGCAGACCTTCAATGACATTTACGGGACCACGAACAACCCTTGGGACCGGAACCGTGTACCCGGCGGCTCCTCGGGGGGATCGGCGGCCGCGCTGGCGGCGGGGTTGACCGGCCTCGAAGCCGGGAGCGATATCGGGGCCTCCATTCGCAATCCCGCCCATTACTGCGGCGTGTACGGGCATAAACCCACTTATGGGATCATATCTCCTCTCGGCCAAGCCTTGCCGGGGACGTTTGGCCTGACGGACATCGCGGTGGTCGGGCCCCTCGCACGGAGCGCCGAGGACCTGGCTTTGGCCATGGATGTCATGGCGGGTCCGGACGATATTGACGGTTCCGGGTGGAAACTGAGCCTGCCGAAGCCGAAGAGGAAGGAGCTCAGGGAATTCAAGGTGGCGGTTGTCTACGATGACCCCGAAGCGGAGGTGGATGAGGAAGTACAGCAAGTACTTCGCGACCTGACCACCTTCTTGAAAAAGATGAAGTTGAAGGTGCGGGTAGACGCGCGACCCAAAATCGATTCTCGCGAAGCCCACCGGAACTACATTCGGCTCCTTCGGGGGGCCACATGCGGACGTCTGACCCCCGAAGATTTCGAGAAGAATTTGGCGGACTATAAATCTTTGAGAGCGGACGACGAAAGCTACCGGGCCCAGATGATCCGGGCGCAGGCCATGTCCCACAAGGAGTGGCTCGCATACGATAATTTGCGGCACCGTATGCGACTTGCCTGGGCAGCGTTTTTTAGCGACTTCGATCTCTTCCTCTGTCCGGCTGCCACCACGACGGCTTTCGAGCATAATCAGAAGGGTGAGCGGTGGGAGCGCATGATCTCCGTTAACGGAAAACCCCAACCATCCACCACCCAGATGTTCTGGGCCGGATATTCCTGTAACTTCTTCCTACCGGCGACTGTTGCACCCATCGGGCTGTCAAGGAAAGGGCTACCGGTAGGTGTCCAGGTCGTGGGCCCGCAATACGGTGATCGCGCCTGTATCCAATTTGCACGGCTCCTGGAACGTGAGTACCATCATTTCATTCCACCAACTGGCTACTAGGGTCAAAAATGAAGAAAAGGATCTTTCTAAAGGCTCCTCGACGACCTGGCGCTGATTTCAGAATTGCCGGGGCTAACTGGAAGCTGCTATTTTTATTGGATATTAAAGGGTCCACCAAACCTGCTATATGAGAATAAACACATTGAATGCGCATGTCGGATGACCACAACATTTGGTAGTGTCCAGAGTTTTTCGCACTTTTTCTTTTAGCTGCCCATCAACCTGATGGTTCGGGGAAGATCCCCGCCTCAGGGGGCATGCCCCCTGAGGCGGGGGGCGACTAAGCTATCGAACACTTTATTTCTTTGAGTCGGTCCATATTCATATATCTTCGTGTGCCCCACTTGGTACCGGCTACATGCCTCAACCTGGCGGCCACCAGCATCAACGCTGACTTACCATCTGGAAAGGCACCCACTACGCGGGTTCTTCGCCTGATCTCGCGCATGAGCCTCTCGAGTGGGTTGTTGGTGCGAATCGATCGCCAATGCTGACTCGGAAAGGCATAATATGACAATGTCTCTGCAGCTCCCTTTTCAACCAGTTGAGCCGCTTCAGATAATTTCATACTTCTTAGCTTTTTCGTTACCGCAATGACTTTCTCTTCGGCTGCCGCTCGATCCTCTTGCGCATGGATTGCTTTGAGCATGGCCGCCACATTCTTAACTTTCGACTTGGGCACCACCGTAAAGACATTGCGGTAAAAATGAACCGTGCAGCGTTGCCATTTTGCTTTAGGATAAAAATCAGCCAATGAATCGACAAGCCCCAGGCATTTATCACTGACAAAAAGCTCCACACCTGTCAGGCCGCGCTCTTTTAAATAACGCATGAAGGCAATCCAGCTCTCTTGATCCTCTTTGGCGCCTTCTTTGATGCCCAGCACCTGACGGTATCCGTATTGATCCACACCGATGGCCACCAATACACTGACATTTTTGACTTCGCCGGCCCAGCAGCGCTTGAGCCAGATACCGTCTAAGAATACATATACGAATTTGCCCTCAATCGGTGCCTTGAGCCATTTATCGATGCGGCCATACACCTTCTTGTTCAAATTGCTCACCGTCGACGGGCTGACCCGAGTGCCCCATAAGGCTTCGGTGATGTCTTCGACACGTCGGACCGATATGCCCGCAAGATACATCTCGATCAGTGCTTCTTCGACCGAACTCTCGCGCCGACGGTATCGTTCGATAATGGCCGTCTCAAAGGTCAAGGTGCGTAGCTTTGGAACCCTGAGTTTGACCGTGCCGGCCTTGGTCTCCAAATTGCGGGTATAATGCCCTGCGCGTGTGTCTTTGCGGGCTTCGGTGCGCTCATAGCGCCCAGCTTGACATAGCCTGTCCGCTTCGGCGTCCAATAGGGAATTTAGGGTGCGTTCCACCGTTCCTCTAACGACCTTGTCCAGGTGCTTGTTCAACTGGTCCTGTTCGATACGGATAATTTGGCCGGCTTTTGCCTCTTTGTTTGAACGCGCGGGTTTGCTATTGTGCATTTGTAGCCCTCCTGATGGTATACGTTTGAGTTGTGGTGACCCAAACCATACCAGATTGAGGGCTACTCTTTCAAAATGTGCGAAAAATATTATACGTTATCCAACATTTAGACGTTGCCGGTGCTTGATTGAAATTTCTAATAATGGGAAGTAATCTGCCGGTTTGGCACTGCATGATATATTGGAATCACGAATTTATTCTCAACCGATCGATCTGAAATTGATTTCTTCCCTGCCGTGGATGTAGGTAGCGCTGCATGCACTGGCGGCCCTGCTAATCAGTTGCTTTCTACCAATAATGGCCTCAAAGCCAGATCGATTATAAATTCAATGATTTTGTTCACATTATATTTCTTATCGAAAGACACTCGCAATGCCATGATCTCAATTAAGCCAGTAAGTGCATAGGCCAGAAGATCGGAATCGATCCTGTGAATGGTTCCTTTTTCAACCTCATTTTCAATATCCTTTATTACTGGACTTGCCAAGCCTTCGTATATTTTTCGGATTTTTCTTTCCGGCCAATTTTCATCACTTGAAAGTTCTGCCCTTAACTGGTTTATTATTTCACTGCATTTGGTGTATTCTTTGTAAAAAACTCTGCCTCTGATTTTCATTCGATCAAGAAAATCAGCCTCTTCTTTAATTGCCTCTGTTGCCTCATTGACTATTTTATTGAATACTTCATCTAAAACAGCCATAAAAAGGTCTCGTTTATTCGCAAAGTACAGGTAAAAAGTACCGGTAGAAATCCCCAAGGGCGCGGTAATGTCTTCTATTTTCGTATGATGATAACCTCTGCGACTGAAGACTCTAATTGCGCTTTTGATAATTTCCTGGCGTTTTTTTTTCTTTTGCTTGGTAGTGATAGCTGACCCTTTATCGTTTGACTCGCTGTTCGCAATTGAAACAGAGTTTTCTGGCAGAGCTAATTGTCCCTTTATAAAGGCGATAGGAAGACGGGAACCCTTCTTGATTTTTGTAATTTGCCGTAAGCGGTTCAGATGGCTTTCATCGTAGTACCCCATTGTTCGGCCAGTTTTATGAGGAGGGTGAAGTAGCCCGCATCGAATGTAAAAGTGAATAGTAGTTCGCGAAACACCTGATCGGTCAACCAAATCCTTTATTCTCATAGTTCGGAGCCCCAAATTCTATAGATTGTTAGTCTATAGATCATATAAGCTAAAGTTGAGGTTAATAAACTATTTTTTTCTGAATGTGATTCGCATGCCAGAAAACATTCAGTTATTGTGGATGGTTAGCATGGTTCACCCATAATTATCAAGCCGATAGATTATTTGTTGACACTCCATTTTCAATGACTTAGTGCCAATAGTAATGGTTATTAGTTTAATGCAGCAGAGCCTGTTTATTGCTGAATTGAAAATGCCAGGGCTATGAAAAGCATTCTCATTTTTTGCCATTGTCTAAGCCGTTTGCGCATGTTCCGCCGTGCATGTCCCCGCAGGGTGTCCTGACCACTGCGTCAGCAATGTGCTCAATGGGATCGGTATAATAGGAAATAAAACAATTCACCTGATCCGGGGCCGTTCCGAATCTCGGCCGCCCCCGGATCAGCCGCCAGTGTGGCCACGGAGATAACCCAAAAGCCGGTATGCGGCGATCTGAATGGTAACGGTCGAAAGGACGCTGCCTTGCTGCTCGCGCACCACCCGGGCGGAAGTGGAACAACTTATTATGCGGCCGCGGCACTGTCCCACAAAGGATCTCACCAAAATACCAATACAGTTTTTCTGGGGGGATCGTATTAACCCCCAGGCGCTTTGCATTCAGAATCGTTGATTCTTATTAAATATATTGCAAAGGAAATAAAAAATGGAACACGATAATCTGCCGGCCAGTTCGATTTCTCGAAGAGACTTTTTACGCCTAACAGGTTTAGGCGTCACGGCCCTGGGCCTTGGCGCCAGTGACGCTCTGGCCGGCCAGGCTTTCGCTTCAGGCAATGTGACGAGCCCTGCCAGCGATGGATTAGGGGGCACGGGCCCCTACAACATTGTGTTCATTCTCACCGACCAGGAGCGCTTTTTCCGGCCCGGTGAACTGCCCGCGGACTTTCGCCTGCCCGCGCATGAACGGCTGATGAAGCAGGGGACGACCTTTTTGAACCACCGGATCAATTCCTGCGTGTGCACGCCGTCACGCTCAGTGCTCTATACCGGTCGCCACATCCAGCACACCAAAATGTTCGACAATACGAATTTCCCTTGGATTGACAGCATGTCGACCGATCTGCGTACGATTGGAGACATGCTTCGGGAGGCGGGCTACTACACGGCCTACAAGGGTAAGTGGCATCTTACCAAGGAGTTTGAGACCGTCAACGAACTCGGGTCGCCGACCAAGATTTTCACCAAAGAGATGGAGGCCTACGGCTTTTCCGACTACATCGGCGTAGGCGACATTATCGCGCACGAGCAGGGCGGCTACCGACACGATGGCATCATTTCCGCCATGAGCGTCAGCTGGCTGCGCAGCCGCGCCATGGATCTTTCCGCTCGGGGCAAACCATGGTTTCTGGCCGTGAACCTTGTCAATCCGCATGACGTCATGTTCATCGATACCGACCGGCCGGGCGAGCCCGTTCAGGCTCGGAACATACTCGGTCACGTCATGCCGGAGCCGGCCCACCCATTGTACGCCAAACAATGGGCCTTCGATCTGCCCGCGACATACAATCAAGCAATCGACGCTCCCGGGCGGCCAATGGCGCATGCGGACTACCTCAAATCGCACGACGCGCTGGTCGGCAACATAGCGAACGAGGATTGGCGCTGGCGCAAACGGCACAACTACTATCTGAACTGCATGCGCGATGTCGATAGCCACATTGTTTCGTTGCTCGATGAACTCGACGCGCTCGGACTCGCCTCCAAAACGATCGTCATCCTGACCGCCGACCACGGCGATCTTGATGGCGCGCATCGCCTGCACTCCAAGGGTGCGACATCCTACCGTGAGCAAAATAACGTGCCTCTGATCATTCGGCACCCTGCATATCCGGGAGGTAAAAGCTGCAAGGCGGTGACGTCGCACCTCGACATCGCACCTACCCTGGTGGGCCTGACGAGCTCGGATGCCAACAAGAAAGCCGCCATAACGAAAGGCCTCCCCGGAAAAGATTTTTCATCTCTGCTTGCCGCGCCGGAGAAGGCTGGCCAGGCGGCCATCCGCGACGGGCTGCTTTTCTGCTATAATATGTTCGCTTATGTCGACGGTGAATTTCTCCAAAGGGCTGTTGGTATTCTTCTGCAGCCCGATGGGAAAGAAAAGCTCAAAAAAGCAGTTAGTTCCGGCGCCATGCGGCCCGACCTTTCAAAGCGCGGCGCGATCCGTAGTGTTTTCGACGGCCGCTACCAGTTCAATCGGTATTTCTCTCCCAAACAACACAACCGCCCGCAGACACTTGATGAGCTGTTTAAATTGAACGACGTCGAGCTGTTCGATCTCGAAAACGATCCGCTGGAACTTGACAATCTGGCGCTTGACCGGAAGAAATATCAGAACCTGCTCGAATCGATGAATTCCAAACTGAATGCATTGATTGACAAGGAGGTCGGCGAGGACATCGGTCAGATGCTGCCAGGAGGAATTGACGGCGGGTGGGTGGTCACGCCCGCTGTTTACGATATGTAAACCTTATAGACCAAAAGGAAGAAAATAACGTAGAAAAAATAGGAGGTCGGCGCCCAGGGGACCTTGCGGCTGCAGCTGCGGTTTTTGTTTTCCAAGTAATGCGCCGAAACCAACACACCTCGCTGCGATAAGAGGTGCAACTCGGCCCAGTCGACGCGGAGAATACGAGATAATGATGTGAAACGATTCGCATTCACTGTCATTGTTTCGGTTATGTTCTCAGTCGGTCACCAAGCCCGGGCCGCGGGTGTCTGGCTATACCAGGCGGGAACTGCCGGTTTTGGGTACGGTCCCGGACGGCCGTGTCGAAATGGCTGCAGATGCCTCCACGGCCGGCGCTAATCCGGCGGGAATGACCCGGATCGAACGTTCCCAGATGTTTCTGAATTGCATTGAAAAGAATTAAGCGAAGGTCAGTGATCCCTGTAAACAGGCAATCAAACAAGTGCGCACAAAAATAGATTGCATAGCAACTCCTTGAATGATTAGTTTTTTATCTGTTAATCAGGCTGGTGGTCAGGAATACGGCAAATTGGCTTGCCATACCAACACTTCATTTGAGTAAAATTATGAAAAAAATAGCTTGGGCAATCCTCGCCGCGGCTGTATTGACGTGGTCGTGCGCTCATTCCAACCGGGCCACATGGACCAGCATACCAGTGGTTCAATATGTTTCACGACCAGCGTACACTATTCAGGTCGAACCTTTGAAGCGCGACATGCTATTTTTCGTTTCGTTTCGACTCGACATTCAGAATCGCGGCAGCGGTCCTCTGGAGGTGGATTGGAATGATACGCGCTATATCCATAACGGCAAAAATTTGGGCGTTCTGGTATTCAGGGGCATTGATCCCGGCACCATCCGGGGTTCGATTCAACCCGATACTGTACCGGCCGGCGCCAATTTCTCCAAAGAGATTTTTCCGCTCAAAACCATAGCATTTCTTCCGCGCACCCAAGTACCAGAACCCGGCCGGCTCGGTTTTGAGCCGGGGATTCTACCCGGCGGTGAGAACAGCATACGGTTGGCGCTGCGTCAAAATGGGCAAAAGCGGCAGGAAATCCTGACCGTGAGACTTGTCTCAAAACCTGACACGCCGTAAGGGCATTCAGAAACATGTGGCGTCCAATAGCCAGTAGGGATAATCCGTGTCCTTAAAGCATCCCCCCCGCGCCTTTTACGTCATGGCAAAACCTTCGGGTTCTGCCTGCAATCTAGCCTGCTCGTATTGTTTTTTTCGGAAAAAGAGCAGGCTCTACCCCGGAAGCAGCTTTCGGATGTCGGACGGGATCTATGAGTCTTACATCAGACCGCAATCGCAAACCAGCAAATATAGGAGATTTTAAGGCCCATTAAAAAATGTGATTCCGATTGAATATCACAGGCCCTGACGAATCTGTGATATGAGGACTACAAACTCAAATTTAAGGCCAGCCTTTGATTAAAGATCCTGCTGAATTAGTGGGGCCAGATTAACCTAATCAGTATTTCCCTATAAGATGCCGGAAATCACCGCGTGAACAATGGGCAAATAGAAAGCCTGTGAAAAGTTCAATCCAGATCCAGGGCGGCTGTGCCAGCGAATTATTTTTTGTTGACAGTGAACTAACTACGTGTATATTCACCTATCATGGAACTCAAAGACAAAGACCTTAACCTTAAATGCTGGGAAGTCGCCGGTACATGTGTGGCAGGCAATTTACGTAGAGTATCGCGGGCGATTGCCAAGGTTTATGATGAGGCGTTGAGGCCCTCTGGGCTGCGGGGGACCCAGTTCAATTTAATGACGGCCATCATTTTAATGGGTCCGGTGACCATTTCAAAGCTGGCCGAGGCGCTGGTGATGGACAGAACCACTCTTACCCGCAACCTTGGGCCTCTCCAGAAACAGGGGCTGGTTGATATCTCCACGGGTGATGATCAGCGCATCCGTATAGTGGCGGTGAGCCGTGAAGGCAAGCATGTATACCAGAGCGCACTGTCTTTATGGGATAAAGTGCAAAACGAAATTGCAGGCAAACTGGGGAAAGATCGAATTAGGTCACTGCTGGCGGATCTGAAAGCTGCAGCTAAGGTTGTTGGGTAAAAATTTTCATTTGAAATGTGTATATACACTTTTATCCGGGTTCATCAGGAAAAATTTCCATTGAATCATCAACTCGATTTTTCAACTCTGAAGGGGCCGTCGATGGGTGAGCAGGCATCAGCATTACAGAAAAATCTTTACGTAGATTCGGTTCCCGCCCGAGAGCGGCCGGATAGGACCTTGACCGAAGATCTTCTTGAAGGGCCGATTCTACCAATGTTGATCCGCCTGGCAAGTCCAAATGTGTTGGCTTTTTTCATCCAATCCATGGTTAGCATCGCCGAAGTCTGGTACGTTGGGCATTTAGGCACCCTCTCTCTAGCGAGTTTGGCCCTTGTGTTTCCCTTGTTGATGCTGATGCAGATGTTATCTGGTGGCGCGCTCGGTGGAGCAGTGGCATCCTCGGTTGCTCGATCCATCGGGTCTGGGCACATCGATCGGGCGCAAACACTCGTCTGGCATGCCCTGGTGCTGGCATTGGCGGGTGCCGGTCTTTGCAGCGCACTCTATTTTTTATTTGGGCAAAGCTTCCTAAAACTGCTGGGAGGCCGCGGCGAAATTTTGATTGGGGCCCAAGCGTACGCGGTCGTCCTATTTTCAGGTTGCGTTCTGATTTGGACCACCAACATCCTTGCCAGTATATACCGCGGCATGGGAGACATGAAATCCCCCTCCGCAGCCCTGGTGCTGGGCGTCTTTATTCAGATCCCGTTATCCGGCGCACTGATCCTCGGGTGGGGGCCTTTCCCACGCCTGGGCGTTCCTGGCGCGGCGGTATCAGCTGTCTGTTCGGCCGCAATCATGACCACGATCTTGCTTTGGCCTCTGATCTTCCGAAATCTCGTGGTTAATATTCGTTTGTCAGGCCTTCACCTGAAAAAGGATCTATTCAGGGATATCCTGCGAGTCGGCCTTCCGGCATCCGTCTCTCCTTTGCTTTCGGTATTGACCATTGTGTGCATCACCAGTCTGGTCAGCCGTTTTGGTCCGGCCGCCCTGGCCGGCTACGGAATCGGTGCCCGCCTGGAATTCTTATTAATTCCGTTGATTTTCGGAATCGGGGCTGCACTGACCGCCATGGTTGGTGTGAACATGGGCGCAGGGAAACTAAATCGGGCGTTGCGCATTGGATGGACCGGAGCGGCCGCGGCCGGATTGTTGGCAGGCGGCATCGGTCTGGTCGTTGCAGTGCGGCCGGAATGGTGGGTGGGGTTGTATACCGCAGACCCGGAGGTGGTCGCATCCGGCTCACTGTATCTCAGAGTCGTAGGCGGCATGTATGTGTTCCAAGGGGTCGGGCTCTCTCTTTACTTCGCCTCTCAGGGCGCCGGAACAGTGTTCTGGCCGGTTGCGGCCGGTGTCCTGCGTGTGATTGTCGCCGTGGGTGGCGCAATGGTGGCTGTTTTGCTGCTGGACATGGGTTTGAAGACACTCTTGTTTCTGACTGCCGCGGGAATGCTCATTTTCGGCTCTGTTACCGCGCTGTCGATCCTTTGCGGCGCATGGGGAAAGCTCCGTTCGTAATTGTGCGCAACAAGCTCTCTTTATCGGAGGAAAATAGAATGAATCGCAATGTCATATCCAGCAATGAAGTGAAGAATATATGCCTGGAAGCAGGTGCGGATGCCGTTGGGCTTGTTGAAATCGAACGCAAAGCAATCGATGCAGAACGAGCCGGAATTCAGCGGGTGTATTCAAAGACGAAAAGTATCATTTCATTTATGCGCGCTGCCAATCGAGAAAACGTTCGAAGTCAAGCGCGGTACGTTGCCAATGACGAGCTTCACCGAACGGGTGATGAGGTTACGGAGATTTCGCGGCGTGTCATTCGACAGTTGAACCGACTGGGGGTACGCGGCGCATATGTCAATGAATCCTGGCCTATGGATATGAACAGGTGGCCGGGAAAATTGTGGGATGTAGGCCATAAGACCATGGCTGTTGAGGCGGGTCTGGGTCACATGGGTTTGAACCGCTTGGTTCTTCATCCCATTTATGGCGCCTGTGTTTCCCTGAATACCCTTTTGATCGACACCGAAGCAGATGAGTATGATCAAGCGCTTGAAAAGAGCCCTTGCATCGACTGCAAGCTCTGTGCAGCCATTTGTCCGACCGGGGCCATAAGCATCAACAAACCATTTGATGCAATGGCTTGTATGACGCACTGCTACAGGGAGAACATGGTTGGCTTTCAAGACTGGATCGATGCAATGATTTCTTCGAACAGCCTTGATGAATACCTAAAGCGATTCAGGCAAGACGAGACCGGGAGCATGTGGCAGTCCCTGGCATTCAAAATTCAATGGAAATGTGGATACTGCATGGCTGTCTGTCCCGCAGGCAACGAGGTTGTGGATTACTTCATGAAAGACCGCAAAGGTTACCTGCAAGAGGTATTTAATCCCCTGAAGGAACGCAAGGAGCCTGTCTATGTGCTGCAGGGCAGTCAAGCCGAAAAAACGGCTGCAAAGCATAGCGCAAAAGAAGTGCGGATCGTTAAATCCGTTATAAAGAGACCCCTTCCATGAAGAAAAATCCGGTATCTCGGTTTTCCTTTGGAGGCAATAGGGGTGTGTGGGTAGTGGTTATAAGACCCTGATTGAATGCCAATAGCCAGCATCCCATGCGATTTTGAATAAAGCCCATCCCTTGATTTAGGCTATATCACAGGCTGACCAATACCTGTGCTATGAGAACAATATTGCCAAAAATCCTCCTTCGACCCATCTCCTGTCGTAGCAAGTCAAAAAGTTAGACCGCCTTGATAAGGCCGCCGTCCACCAGGATGGACTGTCCGGTAGTGTATGTGTTCGCCTGGGAACAAAGAAATACTGCTACCTTCCCATACTCTTCCGGTCTTCCGTAGCGCCCCAGGGGAATGGTCTTAAAGGTGTTTTGCTGTAATTCTTCCTTGGAAACCCCTGTTCTGTCAGCCCGGATTTTATCGAGCTGCTCGATACGCGGTGTATCGATGCGTCCTGGGCCAATCACATTGACCAGAATGCCATCCTTTCCCAGTTCCTGGGAAAGGGTTTTGGCCAGACCGGCCACGCCGCTTCTAAAGGTATTTGACAAAATCAGGTTGTCCAGAACCGCCTTGATGGAAGAGGAGGTCGAGCACAGGATGCGGCCGCCTCCGGCAGCCCGCATATGGGGCAATACCTCACGGACGGCACGGATGTAGGAAAGCAGGGTCAGCTCATAGGCCCGCTGCCAGTCATCATCGTCAAAAGTATCGAACGTACCGGCTGGAGGGCCGCCGGTATTGTTCACCAGGACATAGACCCCGCCGAATTTCTCGACAGCGGCCGCTACCATCTGCTTGATGTCCCGGGCTTTGGTAATGTCTCCGACACAATATTCCGGTTTGTTGCCGGTTTCGGCCTCTATATCGGCTCGGGACTTTCTCAGTTTTTCCTCTGATGAACTGAAAAGCATTACCCTGGCCTGCTCACGGGCAAATTCACATGCAATCGCCTTCCCGAGACCTGAACTTGCGGCCATGACGATCACGCCTTTGTGCTTTAATCCTAAATCCACGGGTTGTTCTCCATTTCATTGATGGTTTTCTTTTTTGTCTACCACCGGGCACTCCAGAGGCGCAAATCCGTCTATCCGGCAGGCAACCCTGTCTCCGTGCCTGATGCGCACCGCCCGGGGAGTACCGGTGGAGATGATGTCGCCTGGATACATTTTCATGACCTGCGAGTGGAAGGATACCAGGAAATCCGGGCGAAAGGTCATGTTGGCCACCACATTTTCCCCATGGACGTCACCGTTATGGATCGTAGCGACCTTAAGCGCCATGACGTCCTCGATCTCGTCCGGTGTGACCAGTTGGGGGCCGAAGCAGAAAAAAGTTTCGAAACTCTTGGACAAGGTCAGGTACCGTGGATTTCTGGCGAGGATATCCTCAGCGGTCATATCGAGGATGGTGGTAAATCCTGCGACAACTTCCAGCCAGTTCTCAAGCGGGACATCCCGGCACTCCTTTCCGAAAATGATCCCCAATTCCGCTTCCGCGGTGGTCCGTTTGGACTGCAGAGGGATCCTTATCTCGTCTCCGGCGCCGATGATGGTGGTGTCCGGCTTAAAGAAACTGGCCGGTTCCGTGCTCGGTGCCTTTTCGTTCAGATCGGCGGCATGATCCACGTAATTCAGGCCGATACCGAAGATTTTTCTGGGATTCCGGTAAAGCGGCGCGAACCTGGCCTGGGCAAGGGGAATCGCCGCCTCGTAGAGGGAGTCAATCCGGGTCATGCCGCCGTCCCTGTACCATGTGTTGAGCAACCGGATTTGATCATGCCGTAGAATGGAGAGAAGATCAGTCTGCCAGTTCATTCCCAGGGCCTCGTTGATGGCGGCAATGACGAAAGCGTGACTGTTCTGGACAATGGCGGCCGTCTCCAACCCCTTGATGTTTATGGTTGCCAATCTCATGATGGCTCCTTCGGTTTAAAGATGCCGGACGGCTTTCACAAGTTTCATGAATGCCCTTCCCGTCTGGTCAACTGTTGTCTCAAAGCTCTTATAGGAACAGGCAAAGCTAATAGTCAGGCATCCTTCCTGGCTACGGCTGAAGTCTGAGATAGGGACAACACCCATCCAGAACAAACCAGCACAGAGAGAAGCCTTCCTTTTCGCAGGGCCAAAATATCAAGATTTCAGTGAATATCGAACTTCCTTTTTGCCGATTACCCGCTGTAAGTCAATCGGTACGCTTAACCTGAAACAATATGGGTATGGATTTCTCGCAAGGTGGCTTGATGCCCTGCCAATCGGTTGCAATTTGCAGCCTCATTCCGTCCAAAGTGTGTATGGAAGGTGTGTCAGTGGCAGGGCATGGCGTTTTGGTTGAAAATCTAACAAAAACAAAAGCCTACTGCCGAAACAGTAGGCTTTATTTCAAATGGTGGCGATGCAGGGACTTGAACCCCGGACACTGCGGATATGAGCCGCATGCTCTAACCAGCTGAGCTACATCGCCATATGGATTTGCCGCATATCGGTACCGGCATTGCCGAATGACAAGCGGCTCATATAGCAGCTCGAATCCGGCGAGTCAACTCCAAATGGCCGGTTATTGCGCTTGCACCGAGCTGAGCAATTCGATGGCAAATTCATCCAGTTGCTCGGCAGGCGGCAGCTCCGAAAACACGACCATGAAGGGCAGATTCTGGCCCGGCCGTAGCACCGTGGCGGCGGTTTGCGCCTGGGAAACGGCGGTAAGACGCTGTTTGATCTGTTCTACGGGCAATGTGGCCAATTCCTGATCGTCGAGTTGGATGCCGGCGTAGCTGTACTCGGTTTTCACCAGGACTTTACCCTTGGTGAACAACTTGCCTTGCAAGCGGATTTTTTCACGATTGGCACTGTAACCGCTGCGCACCTTGCCCGTAATGACGAACAGCCTGCCGGAAACTCCGTTTTCGATGAATTTGCTGTTGATCTCCAGGGTGGAAAGGTTGAGTGTGCCGGCCGGATCCTGCGGCTTGGGCTTGATGTACTCGCTGAGATAGGGAATTTCGATACCCAGTTGGGTCACCGCGTAATAGGCGCCATAACCAATGCCGCCCAGCAAGATCAAAATGAGCAACACAACCAGTGACTTGCTTGTTTTCTTTTTCGGTTTCTTCGGTTTGGCCGGTTTGGCCGGCTTTTCGACCCTTTCCGCTTCTTCGTCAACCAGCGGCACCGCGAGCGCCTCTTCTATTGAGATTTCCTCTGTGCGTTTTTCCGGTTGGATGGTCTTCTTTTCGACGGAGACCGGCTCCTCGGGCTCTTCTTCGACCTCGAATTCCAATTCGATATCACCGGTGTTGATGGTTTCGGATTTCTTCTTGGGCTCTTCCATCAGGCCGCTCAAATCCGAAAGGTCGAGTTCGCTGTCATCCACTTGGACGGCCTGGTCTTTATCAACGGCGCCTTCACCTTCGAGTTCCAGGTCCAGATCCAGGTCGAGGTCGTCTTTGGTCGTATCATCCTCTTCGATGGATAGATCAAGGCCCAGATCATCGGACACCGCCGCCACTTGCGGTTTGTCATCCAAGTCGAGATCGAGTTCCAGCTCCTCATCGTCCGCTTCCTGGTCGGCCGTATTCCCCGCAGTGGTGCTTTCCGCGGCGTCGATGGCCGATTCGATCTCGGTCAGATCGATTTCGCCGCTATCGTCGCCCAGATCCAGATCCAGATCACTTTCAAAGGCCTCGGCCGGCTTGGGTTTCCGGTCCGATATCTGGTCGCCTTCGAGCATCTGTTCAATATCGGAGAGATCGATTTCATCATCCTCCTCGACCGCCTCATCTGCTTCACTCACCGCAGCCGCTGCAGTCTCCGGCGTGTCGGTAAACTCCTTGTCGAGTTCAAATTCGAGATCTTCCAGTTCTTCTTCGACCGGCGCTTCCGCAGCAGCTTGGGGCCCGGTGGCATCGTCCAGATCCAACTCCAGCTCAAGATCTTCGGAAGCGTCCGCTTTCGCAGGCTTGCCTTCGTCGCCGCCCAGAAGCGAATCCAGGTCTGACAAGTCGAGATCGTCACCAGACGGTTCGCCCGTTTTTTCCGGCTCCAACGCCAGTTCCAATTCCGGTTCCTTGCTTTCTGCGCCCTGCCCGGTTTCCGATTCGAGTGCATCGCCAAAATCAATATCCAGATCGAGATCCTGATCTTCGCCTGCCTCCGCCGCAGCGGATACAGGGGTTTCCAAGGCAGGTTCCAACTCATCCAAGGACGGCTCGGAATCTTCTTCGGCCAGGGTCAATTCGGGCTCTTCGCCGGCCATTTCCTTTTCGGGAGGGAGGTCGCCGAGATCGAAATCGAGGTTCTCCAGGTCCAGATCATCGCCTGCGCTTCCGGTGGCTTCCACCGTTTCCGTGGCCTGGACTTCTGGCGCCGCATCCTCGATATCCCCTTCCAAATCGAGATCCAGCTGCAGGTCCGATTCCGGGATGGATTCGCCCGCTTCGGAAGGTGCCTTTGCCGCCTCGAAATCGTCATCGAGTGACAGGGCTTCATCGATTTCGGCAACCGCGGCCGAGGTGTCATCCGCTGAGGATGCCAGATCATCATCAAGGCTGAAATCCATGTCCAGGTCTATCTCTTCGCTGGCCTCTGATTCGGCAATTGCCGGCGCAGCTTTCGGTTCATCATCCAGGGCCAGGGCGGCGTCAAAATCCAACTCGAGATCTGCATCGTCCAACTCGGGCAGGTCATCAACGGCCGGTGCCTCCTCCACATCCAGCTGCACATCTTCCTGCGGACCGGTATCCTGGAGCGCGTCGCCCTCCAATAGAGAATCGAGCTCGGCCAGATCGATGCCTTCCAGCTCCTGGGCCTCTTCCGGCGCTTCGGGTGCTGCAGATGGCGCCTCGTCGGACATCATCGTCGGCGCTACGGTGGCCTCCTGAAACGGTTCGACCTCTTCAGGCGCCGGAGGATAGGCTAAAAACACATGCCGGCACTGCGAGCAACGCACCTTGGATCCCGTGGGCTTCAACAGGGCCTCGTCTAGGCGAAAAGTGGTGTTGCATTCCTGGCAGGTAATAAACATGTCACACCTTCATGAGTTAGGCATTAAAATTTAAATGGTAGATCCCCGGCAGATTCCGGTAGGCTTCCCCATAGTCCAGACCATAGCCCACCAAAAAACCTTCCTTGACCTTGTGGCAAACATAATCGGCTTTGATATCGACCTGTCGGCGTTCGCATTTATCAATCAGGACGCAGGCTTTGACCGAGCGGGGCTGCCTGCTTTTCAAATGGTCGCGCAGAAAGGCCAGGGTCAATCCCGTATCGAGGATATCTTCAACAATGAGGAGATCTTTGCCTTTGAGATCCGTCTCGGCATCTTTAAGCAGGTCGATGTGGCCGTTGGAGTGATCCTTGTCTCCATAGCTGGCCAGTCTGATGAAATCCACGGTCATGCGGTCGATATTCAAATGCCGGATCAGGTCCGCCATGAAAACGAAGGCACCTTTCAGCACCCCGATAACGACCAGATCGGCATTTCTGTAGTCGGAAGAGATTTGTTTCGCTAGTGCGGCCACCTTTTCGGCGATGCTCTTTTGGTCTAAAACAAGTGTCAATTCCGGCATGGTCTCTGCTTTTTGTAAAAAGAGGCTTGGGATCGATACCGTTGCGCTTGAACGCCGGCCATCGAGCGGCAAGTCGCTCCTTATCCACTCCTGTTTCTCAAACCCTTATCGTCATTCTCTTGCGATGGCTTTAGCAGGCTGTTGAAAAAAGAGCCGTGGCAACGCCCGCCGCGCCGATTTGCGGGTGTCGAAAATCGTGCCCGTCACCTGTTTGCAAACCGATTTACTACCCCGGATAAGGATGCCAAAAAGCTACATGATGACAGCACTCTTGTCAATAAATTTAATTCCTTACAGGCCTGTCTGTGCCAATTGCGCCATCAGCTTCTTCTGCTCGGAGGTGAGTCGGGAAGGCATATGCATCAGCACTACCACGTAAAGGTCGCCGCGCCCATGCCCCTTCATGTGGGGAAGTCCGTGACCGGCCAATCGCATCTTGGTCTTGTGCCGGGTTCCAGGCGGGATTTTAAGCGTCAATTCTTTTCCTTCGATGGTGGGAACGGAAATGGAGGTTCCCAACACCGCCTCGGTCAATTTGATTTCCCGATGAACCACCAGGTCGTATTCCTCCACCGAAAAGGTGGGATCGTCCACGACCACGGATTTGATATAGAGATCACCCGGGGCGCCGCCATAAGGGCTGGTTTCACCTTTACCCCCCAGCCGCAGTTTTTTACCGCTGATCATGCCCTTGGGGATTTTGACGTTGATACTCTGCGTGCGGCCCTGATGTTGGAAGGAGACGGTCTTTTCCGCACCGGCAGCGACTTCCTGAACGGTGAGCGGTAGTTCATACACCAGATCGGATCCCTTGGGTGCGGGTTGCCTGGCCCCTCTGCCGCCGAAAGGCGACCCGCTGCCGCCGAAGGTGAAACGGAACCCCCCGTCGCCGGTCGAGAATCCCCTGCCGCCGAAGCCGAACTCCTTGAAGATATCGCCGAAATCGAAATTGCGGAAAATATCTTCCTGGCTGTACCGCTGCTTGAAATCGGCCGATCCGAACGTGTCGTACTGCTTGCGTTTTTCGTCGTCGCTCAGCACGGCATAAGCCTCGCTGATTTTTTTAAACTTCTCCTCGGCGGCCGGGTCTCCCTTGGCGTGGTCGGGATGGTATTTCATCGCCAACTTGCGATAGGCCTTTTTGATGTCCGCGCTGCTCGCATTTTTGTCGACGCCGAGAGTCTTGTAGTAATCGTTTTCCGCCATTTGCCTCTTACTCCATTTCTTGTCGCGATGATGCCTGGATATATCTAAATATTGGAAAGCATGTAAAATTCACACGAAAAGATAAGAAGTTTCACCGCCTGCGTCAAGGCATCCATTACCACCACAAGCAATAAGCCCGTCCCCCGACAGCCCCCCTGAATTCAACAAACTCAATAAACTCGGCAAGCTGTTCGGCCAAACGGCGACGCTACCGCTTTTTCAAGCGGTCCAACCGGAGACGCTGGCGCTCGTCGAACAGGCGCCGGGCGCCGAGGCCGATGGCCACGAGGGTGCCTAAACCGGTTCCGCCGGATATCAAAAACATAATCAAAATCTGATACTTAACCGCTTCCATGGGCGGATTGCCGCCCAATATCTGGCCGGTCATCATGCCCGGCAGGCTGACGAGACCGGCGGCCATCATGGAATTGATGATCGGAATCAAGCCGCTGCGGACGCTCTCCCGGCGGGGCACTTCGATCGCCCGGCGCCAGCTCTGTCCCAGCATCAGGCGCCCTTCGATCAGAGTCCGCTGGTCCCAGGCGGATGAAGTCAGACGATCCATTCCCAGGGCGATGCCGTTCATGGTGTTGCCCAACAACATGCCGAGCAGCGGAATGGCGTATTGGGGCTCGTACCAGGGTTGGGGCCGAATGAGAACTCCCAAGGCCAGGATGGTGACCGCGAACGATGAAATAAACATGGAGAGCGTGCCCAGGCCGAAACCCCAGAGGCCGGCAAAGCGTCTTTTCTGGCGCCCGAGCACCTCGCGGCCGGCGGCCAGCAGCATCACGCAGGCCACCAGCGCGATCCAGCCCAGATGCACGTGGGTAAATAGCGTTTTAAGGACGAACCCGACCAGCATCAATTGGATGGTCATGCGTATGGCGGCCACGGCCAGCTGGCCCTCCAGTTGCAGACGCATGATCCGGGAGAGGATGGCCAAAAGCACCACCAGCCCGGCAGCCAGGCTCAAATCGAGCGGAGAAAGCGCGATGATGGTCATGGTATCTCCCGTGGACGAATCACGCCGGGATCCGTCCGGCGTCGAAGATTGCCAACCTGCCGTTGCCCAGGGTATAGATGGGGTCGCACCAGCGGCGCAACTGCTCCAGGTCATGGCTCACCCAGACGATCACCGGTCGGTGCTGCCGCCGGTATTCGTCGATCAACGTTTCCGCCCGTTCGGTGTTGGTTTTGTCCAGATTGGCGGTCGGCTCGTCGAGGAGGAGCACGCGGGGCTGGTTCACCAGAACCCGCAGCAAGGCCAGGCGCTGGCGCTCGCCGCTGGACAGATGGGACACCTGCCAGGTCATGACGCCACTGTCGAATCCCAGCTGTTCCAAACCATATGGCGGCCAGTGTTCGAAATGTTCGCCCACCGTATCGTACCACCAGGCCGCCTCGGCCGGCAGCAGGGCGACCTTGAATCGCCATTGGGGCGCCGGGATCTGATCGGCCGCGACATCATCGAGCCACATCCGCCCCCCATGGGGGTCCAGATCGGCCATGGCCCTGAGCAGCAGCGACTTACCGGTACCCGATGGCCCTGTAATGCCTGCGGCTTGACCGGATGAAAGAGTCAAATCCAGATGATTCAACGATCGGCAACCCAGCGCTTCCAGCCGCAACCCGTCGCTCATCGGTCAACTCTTTTCGCCGGCACGCAGGGCCACCATCAGCACAGATATGGCGGCCGGCGTGATGCCCGATATGCGGGAGGCCTGGCCCAATGATATGGGGCGGATCGTGGAGAGCTTCTCTTTGAGTTCGTTGGACAACCCGTGGACTCGATCATAATCGAAATCGTCGGGCAGCCGGATCTGTTCGAGGTGCTTGAAACGTTCGATCTCGCTCAGCTGCCGCCGGATATAGCCCTCATATTTGATTTCGATTTCAACCTGGCGGGCCACCCGCTCGTCAAGGGGTTTCGGCGGCGGTGCCAGCTGCCGCACGATATCGTAATTCACTTCGGCACGCTTGAGCAGTTGATCGAGATGGATGCCGCTGGTGATGGCGTTGGAGCCTCTGGCGTCGAGATACTGATTCACTTGGGGCAAAGGCTTGACCACCGTCGTGCGCAACCGCCCCATCTCCGCGTCGATCTCCCTTTTTCGTTCCACGGCCGCCTGGGCCGCATCATCGGCGATCAGGCCCAGTTCGTGCCCGATGGCCATCAACCGCAGGTCGGCATTGTCCTCACGCAGCATCAGTCGGTATTCGGCACGTGACGTGAACATACGGTAAGGTTCCCGGGTGCCGCGTGTGACCAGGTCGTCAATCATCACACCCACATAGGCCTTGGACCGGTCCAGGAGAAAGGGGGGCCTGCCCTGGATGCGACAGGCGGCATTGATGCCGGCCCATAATCCCTGCGCCGCAGCTTCTTCGTACCCGCTGGTGCCATTGATCTGGCCGGCAAGATAAAGCCCGGCCACCGGCTTGGTCTCCAGGGTCGGCTTGAGCTGAATGGGATCGACGTAATCATACTCGATGGCATAGGCGGGCCGCATGATCTCGGCCGCTTCCAACCCCTCCACCGATCGCACGACGCGCAATTGGATGTCGAGGGGCAGGCTGTTGCCCAGGCCGCTGGCGTAAATCTCCTGGGTGTCGAGTCCTTCGGGTTCGAGAATGACCTGGTGGCTCTCCTTGTCGCTGAAACGCACCACCTTGTCCTCGAACGAGGGGCAGTAACGGGCCGGCGTGCCCTTGATCACCCCGCCGTAAAGGGCCGACAAGTGCAGGTGGTCGCGCACGATTTGATGGACCCGGGGGTTGGTGCGCCCGATATAGCTGGGCACTTGGGGTAGATGGATGCCCTGGCTGAATAAAGAAAAGGGTCGCGGCTCCCCCTCCAGTTCCTGGGCGTCGAATCTGGAAAAGTCGATGCTGTCGCGGTGCAGCCGCGGCGGCGTGCCGGTCTTCATGCGGCCGAGGCGCAGGCCGACGGCGGCCAGACTTTGCGCCAGACCATAGGCCGCAAACTCGCCCGCGCGCCCGGCCTTGACCGCGGTAAAGCCGATATGCACCAGGCCGCTGAGAAAGGTGCCGGTGGCCAGAACCACGGCATCGGCCTGAAAGCCGTAGCCGGTGTGATCCTCGACGCCCACCACGCGCCCGTTTTCCATGACCAGCCGCTCGACCAGGGCTTGCTTGAGGTTCAGGCGGGGTTGGCGCTCCAGGACGGCTTTCATGGCCACATGGTACCGCTGCTTGTCGTTCTGGGTGCGGGACGACTGCACGGCCGGACCTTTTTTGGTATTCAACAGCTTGTACTGAATGGCCGATTGGTCTGTAATCTTGGCCATCTCGCCGCCCAGGGCATCGATCTCCCTGACCAGCTGGCCCTTGGCCATGCCACCGATACTGGGGCTGCAAGGCATGGCCGCAATCTTGTCCAGGTCGATGGCCAGGAGCAGCACGCTGCATCCCATGCGGGCCGCGGCCAGGGCTGCCTCGCAGCCGGCATGACCTGCGCCGACCACGATCAGATCATAATCCTTTGGATAGGTCGCCATGTTGGATAGTACACCTGCGTTTCACATCAATGGCAGGCTTATATAACGATTTCGGCGGAAAGTCGAGGCGGCCGATGGCGTACGCGCCATTCCCGTTAACCCACTGAATCCGCAATCTATTCTTTGGCGCCGACCCCCTTTGGCAAGACCAGGTTCAACACCACCCCGACGATGCCGGCCAGGCCGATCCCCTTGAGACTGAACTCTCCGACATCGAAGGCCATGCCGCCCATGCCGAAGACCAGGATCAGAGCGATGATCGACAGGTTGCGGGGTTCGGTCAGGTCGTCGCCGGCCTTGACCAGGGAGTTGAGCCCGACCACGGTGATGGCGCCGAACAGGAGGAGCATGATACCCCCCATGACCGGCACGGGAATCGTTTGCAGAATGGCGCCGATTTTACCAATGAAGGCCAGCACGATGGCAAAGAGTGCGGCCCAGGTCATGATGGCCGGGTTGTACATGCGGGTCAGGGTCACCGCGCCGGTGACTTCAGAATAGGTGGTGTTGGGGGGGCCCCCGAGAAAAGAGGCCAGGGAGGTGGCCAGGCCGTCTCCCATCATGGTCCGGTGGATTCCCGGCTCCTTGAGGTAGTCTTTTCCGGTGACATGGCCGATGGCCAGGATATCGCCGAAGTGCTCGATGGCTGGCGCTATGGCCACGGGCACGATGAACAGCACGGCTTGCAGATTCCATTCGGGCAGCACAAAGGCCGGCACGGCAAACCAGGCCGCCTCGAAAATGGGCGCAAAGTCCACCATCCCCATGGGAATGGAGACACCATAACCCACCCCGATCCCGATGAGAATCGGTATCAAGCGGAACATGCCCCTGGCGAGCAGGCTGACCAGAATGGTGGTTAGCAAGGTCACCATGGAGACGATCAGTGCCTTTGCCTGGGGAACGAGAATGACGGCCCCGTCTCCGGTCTTGCCGAGTGCCATGAAAACCGCCACCGGCGCCAGGATCAATCCAATCACCATGATGACCGGACCGACGACCACCGGTGGCAGGAGGCGCTGCAAAAAGCCGCTGCCGAACAATTTGATACCGATGCTGAGCAGCACGTAAAGCAGACCGGCGGCCGCCAGTCCGCACAGGGTTCCCGGAATACCCCAGGTTTTTACCCCGTAGATGATGGGGGCAATGAACGCAAAGGAGGAGGCCAGAAAAATAGGCACCATGCGCTTGGTCAGCGACTGGAACAACAAGGTGCCGCCGCCGGCCGTAAATAGGGCCACGTTGGGGTCCAACCCGGTGAGCAGGGGTACCAGCACCAGCGCACCGAACGCCACGAAAAGCATCTGGGCGCCGACCAGGCTGTCTCGCATTCTGAAGTCATACGCAGTGGAAGTATTTGGGTTTCGCGACATGCCATCTCCTGATCCGGCCGCACCGGAAGTTTATGTGTGACCCTACTTGGTGCCGAAAATCTTGTCGCCGGCATCGCCCAGTCCGGGCAGAATGTATCCGATGTCGTTGAGGTGCTCGTCGATGGCAGCCACGAAAATCTCCACATCCGGATGGCGCTTTTCCAAATTTCGCAGGCCCTCGGGCGCCGCCACAAGGAAAATCCCCCTGATCATCCGGCAGCCCGCGGCCTTGATCTGGTCGATGGTGGCGATCAGCGTTCCGCCCGTGGCCAACATGGGGTCCAGAATCAGGGCGATGCGCTCCTCCATGTTGCTGGTCATCTTCACATAGTACTTCACCGGCTCCAGGGTCTTCTCGTTGCGGTAAAGGCCGATGACGCTCACCCTGGCGGAAGGGATCATGTTCAACACGCCGTTCATCATCCCGAGCCCGGCCCTTAAGATGGGAACGACCGTAATCTTCTTTCCCTTGATCCTCTCGACTTGAATCGGGCCGGCCCATCCCTGGATCGTCGTGGGCTCGGTGGGCAGATCCTTGGTGGCTTCGTAGGTCAGCAGCGTGGCGACTTCAGACGCCAGGTCACGAAAATCCTTGGTCGTCACATCGTTGACCCGCATCAATCCCAACTTGTGTCGAATCAGTGGGTGTTGCACCAGTTTGACAGGCAAGGCGATCTCCTTTGCTAAGTGCACATCCACAAATGGCCAATTGGCCCGATATCGGCGTTGCACGGAAAATTTAATCCTAGGAATATCGACCATATGCCTGTGGTTAAATTTTCCGCGCGCCTTGATCTCGACCCAATTTGCCTATTTGTGGACGCACACTTGTTGAAATAGGCGAAAGTCATCGGCATAAGATTGACTGCATCCCAGCCTTATGCAAAATGTTGTATCGTGTCAAGTTTTGATAGCACAATATGTTGTGCAAACACCCATGCTTGCCAAAGAACCCCGCGCGCTTGCAGGAACCCATCAGCAGTTCTAACTAAACGCGATTCACCCTGAAGGGACGCTCTCCAAAAGTTTTTTGAGAAAAAATTTGCATGGCAACGGAGAGGGCAGGCGTGGATGGAGCAGGAGGCCAGGGCCACATGCGCCAGCGGTCGATAGTGCCGGTTGAATGCAAACGGCGGACAAGCGGCCCAGACTGTTTGAGCGCAGCGAGTTTCTGGGCCGCCCGCCGTGCATGTTACCGGCACTTGACCGCTTGGCGTGTGGCATCGGCCACCTATTCTATCCTCGCCGGGTTTAATGAATAGCATTCCGGTAGAATCGATGGGAACCCATAAATGGGGTTGATCCCAAATGGATCTTTGTATACGCTAGGACTCGTTTTTCAGCTGCTTCCGCCGATCGCATCGCCACCATTTTCCCCTGACCGGACCGCAAACGGAACCCTGCTTACGTCACGCAATTGACAGGAAGGAATGTTATGAGTGCCCCCAACGCAGTCGTTCAAACCCTTGCACCCTCCGAAGTACGCTCCTTTGACACCCTCAGAACAAGCGTCATGCACCACATCTGTTTCACGTTGGGCAACGACCCGTCAAAACCCAGTCAATATGCCGCGTTCATGGGATTGGCCTACAGCGTGCGCGATCGTTTGATCGAACGCTGGATCGAAACCCAGCGAGCGCTTTACGACACGCTGGCCAAGCGGGTCTATTTTCTCTCGCTCGAATTTTTGCCCGGTCGTTTCTTGAAAAACTACCTGATCAGCCTGCGTATGGAAGAAGAAGCCCGTCAGACCATGGCCGACATGGGATTCGACCTGGACGAGCTGGAGGAAGAGGAGTGGGACGCGGGTTTGGGCAACGGCGGATTGGGTCGTCTGGCCTCGTGCTACATGGACTCACTGGCCTGCCTCGACCTGCCGGGCTATGGATATGGGATTCGATATGATTACGGCATTTTTCACCAGATCATCGACAACGGCTACCAGCGCGAACAGTCGGACAACTGGCGGCGTCAGGGCACCCCTTGGGAAATTCAGCGGCGTCATTATCTGTTGCCGGTACGGTTCTACGGCCGCACCGAAACCTACCGCGACGCGGCGGGTCGCCAGCGTTATCGCTGGGTGGACGGTGAAGTGGTCATGGCCATGGCCTGCGACATCATGGTGCCGGGTTACGGCGACGACCATGTGACCAACATGCGGCTGTGGGCGGCCCAATCGAGCCGTGAATTTAACCTGGAAAACTTCAATCAGGGCGATTACATCGGCGCGGTGCAGTCCAAGGTGGTGAGCGAAAACATCTCAAAGGTACTTTACCCGAGCGACGAAAAAGAGTGGGGCAAGGAGCTGCGGCTCAAACAGCAGTACTTCTTTGTGGCCGCCACGCTGAACGATATTCTGCGCCGCTACCGCAAACTGAACCGTTCCTTCGCCGATCTGCCCAATTTTGTCGCCATTCAGCTCAACGACACCCATCCCAGCATCGCGGTTCCTGAACTCATGCGGCTGCTCATGGACGAAGAGGGATTGGGATGGGACGAGTCGTGGCGGATCTGCGAGCAGACCTTCGCCTATACCAACCACACCGTGCTGCCCGAGGCGCTTGAAACCTGGCCGGTGGATCTCATGGCCCGGCTGCTGCCGCGCCACATGCAGATCATTTTCGAGATCAACCACCGGTTCCTGGAAACGGTGCGCGGGCGCCGTTCGGGCGATGAAGGATTGGCCGCCCGGGTCTCTCTGATCGGTGAAGGCGCCGTGCAGCATGTGCGCATGGCCCATCTGGCCATCGTCGGAAGTCATACCGTCAATGGCGTAGCCGAGCTGCACAGCCAGATCCTGAAGAAAGAATTGTTCCGCGATTTTCATGCGCTCTATCCCCGGCGTTTCCGCAATGTCACCAACGGCGTCACACCCCGACGCTGGCTGGCCCAGTGCAATCCCGAACTCTCCTCCCTGATCACCTCGGTCATCGGTCCGGATTGGATCTGCGATCTGGAACGGCTGGAGGAGCTCGTTCCGTATGCCGAAGACGCCGACTTCCGCCAACGGTGGATGGCCACCAAACAGGCCAATAAAAAGCGATTGGCACGTTACATCCTGCGCAAAATCAAACTGGGCGTCGATCCCGACACCCTGTTCGATGTCCAGGTCAAGCGCATCCACGAATACAAACGCCAGCTGCTCAATGTGCTCCACGTCATCACTCTTTTTAACCGCATCAAAGCCGCCCCTCAGGCGGACGTGGTGCCGCGCACCGTCATCTTCGCCGGAAAGGCGGCACCGGCCTACTACCTGGCCAAACTGATCATCAAACTGATCAATTCCGTGGCCAACGTGGTCAACAGCGATCCGGATGTCCACGGCCGGTTGAGGGTGCTCTTTCTGCCCAACTATTGCGTCTCCCAGGCGGAAAAGATCGTTCCGGCCGTGGACCTTTCCGAGCAGATCTCCACGGCCGGCATGGAAGCCTCGGGCACGAGCAACATGAAGATGGCGCTGAACGGTGCACTGACCATCGGTACCCTGGATGGGGCCAACATCGAAATCATGGAGGCCGTGGGCCGCGAAAATATCTTCATCTTCGGTCTGACGGCCGAACAGGTCATGGAGAGGCGTAAGAACGGCAACGATCCGAATGCCTGTGTCCGCGGTGACGATGAATTGCGATCCGCATTGGACACCATCGCGTCGGGGGTATGCTCCGCCCACGATCCATCATTGTTTGCCCCTATCCTTGGCGCTATCTACGAACGCGGCGACTACTACATGCTGCTTGCCGACTACCGCGCCTATGTCGAGGCCCAGGAAACGGCCGCCCGGCTGTTTGCCGACAGGGAAGCATGGGCCCGCAGGTCGATTCTCAATACGGCCCGCATGGGACGGTTTTCAAGCGATCGTGCGGTGATGGAGTATGCCAACCACATCTGGCACGTCCGACGCCTCGTGTAGGGTCGAGGGAAATTCAAATGAAAGAAGGTGAGGCGTCGGGATCTGCATAGGAGTGCCCATATATCGAGTTGAAAATGAGCAGTTTTACCAATTGCACAAATTGTCACACTTTTGATATATATGCCGCTATCACTGGCGAACGTTCCGTTACAGTGCCATTAATCCTAATGGTTTCCGCCTCGACCCTGTGCCATGTATCTTCGGTGCCAGGGTCGGGTCATCACCAACCCAAAGGAGGAAAACACCATGAGAGGAACTATGAAGACAAAATCGTTGGTATTCGTCACCCTGCTGGTTGCCGCGT
Source organism: Desulfatitalea tepidiphila (assembly GCF_001293685.1). NCBI lineage: Bacteria > Pseudomonadati > Thermodesulfobacteriota > Desulfobacteria > Desulfobacterales > Desulfosarcinaceae > Desulfatitalea > Desulfatitalea tepidiphila. Next base: position 2,719,966 of record NZ_BCAG01000003.1, read on the forward strand.
TGATGTTTGCATCGATTCAAGGATGCGCGACCTCACCCGCCCAACCGATAGGTGATTTGGAACAAAAAATCGACCAGGCCGTGGCAGATTCCAGCAAGGCGCTGAGCGAAGCCCAGGCGGCCAAGAGCATGGTCGGCACCGACGCCCAACGGGCCGAGGCAGCGGCCGCCAGAGCTGAAAGGGCTGCCGATCGGGCCGAAGCTGCCGCAGCCCTGGCCGAGGAGATGGCCCAGAAGGCGGAAGCGATTTTCATGCAAAAAATGAAAAAGTGAAACACTGCCTCGACCGGATAACCTGGCGCCGGGGTGTTCTGGTCATCCTCTGCTGTTTTTGGGCGGTCCACTGGGGTTATGCCCCGGTGTTCGGCAACTCTACCCAAATGCAGCAGCGGAGTACCTACACCCTGGCACCGGGCAACGCGCTTATCGGCCACCCGTGGGAGCATGCGATCCAAAAAGGTGAAACCCTGCTGGATGTCGCCCGACTCTATGACCTGGGCTTCAACGAGATCGAACTGCTTCACCCCGACTGGGACCCATGGTTGCCGACCGTCGGCGCCCAGGTCATGATTCCCTCCTTCTGGGTCCTGCCCCACGCAGGCCCTGCGGAGATCGTGATCAACGTGGCTGAACTGCGTCTCTACCGCTTCTCCAAGGATCGCCGGCGGGTGACGACCTTTCCCATCGGCATCGGCGAAAAGGATGCGGTCACCCCCATCGGGAACTTCACCATCAGCGACAAAAAAGAGAATCCTTCCTGGTCCGTGCCCCCCTCTTTACGGCACAAATATGACGTTCGTTGGTTTCCTCCCGGCCCGGACAATCCCCTGGGCGACTTCTGGATGGGACTCAACGGCACCCGCTATGGCATCCACGGCACCGATGTGCCCTGGTCGATCGGCCGGTTGGTGACGCATGGATGTATCCGTCTCTATCCCGAAGATATTACCGTACTGTTCGACCAGGTGGCGGTCGGCACCCAGGTCAACCTCATCTACCAACCCGTCAAGATCGGACCGCTGAACGATCGCATCTTCGTCGAAGTTCACCCGGACATCTACGGGCGCATCGGCGACCTGGTGAGCTTCGGGTTCGCCCTGCTGCACGAACGCGGCCTGGTTTACCGCGTCGATGCCAAAAAGATGTATCGGGCACTGAAACAGCAAAACGGTCTCCCGGCCGACGTCACACGGGATCCCCCCTTGCAGGCGGCCGAAGAAGGCGGTTGATCCCCATGGCATCTTACCAGCTCCAAATCCTCAAAGCCATGCAGCAGCCGGAATTTTATCCCCACCCCGTCAGCCGCCTCCACCAATGCGAAACGCACATTTCGACGGTGTTTCTGACAGGATCCTTTGTCTACAAAATCAAAAAGCCGGTCAATCTCGGATTCCTGGACTTCACGACCCTCGAACTTCGGCGTCATTATTGTGAACGGGAAGTCATGCTGAACCGGAGACTGTCCCGGGACGTTTATCTCGAAGTCGTTCCCATCACTTCGCAACCGTCCGGTTACCAGTTCCATGGACCGGGACATCCGGTCGAATATGCAGTCAAGATGCGGCAGCTTGCCGAGGACGACGTCATGATCGAGAGGCTCAAGCGATCCGCCGTCGCGGACGACGATATCGACGACCTCGCGCGACGCCTGGTTTCCTTCTATCGAGAGACCGCGACGGTCGGGAAAAACGGCATAATCGACGAGCGTCCGGACGCGGTGCCGCCCTGGCAGGAGAACTTCGACGTGCTTCGACCGTTTGCCGGCCGGTACCTGGACCGAACCGCCTTCGAAACCATCGAAACGGCGACACACCGTTTTTTCAAATCGCGCCGACCGCTGTTCGAACGTCGGATCGAGAGCGGCAAGATCAAAGATTGCCACGGCGACCTGCGGAGCGATCATATCTACTTCACGCAGGAGGGCATCCAGATCATCGACTGCATCGAGTTCAACGACCGCTTCCGCTTCCAGGACATCATCAGCGACCTGGCCTTCCTGGCCATGGACCTGGAAGATCAGGGCTTTCCCGAAACAGCCGACACTATTATCCGTCGGTACGTGGAACATACAGACGATCTGGATGCCCTGCCCGTATTAGATTTTTATCGATGTTATCGTGCCATGGTGCGATGCAAAGTGAGCTGCCTGCGCATCGAACAACTGGTGCCGGGCTCGCCGGCGCGGGAAGGTTCTCAAACGGCTGCCAAAAAGTATTTGGGCATGGCCCATGGCTATGCCGCCGCCTTCCAACGACCGGCCCTGTGGGTGGTGTTCGGTCTGCCGGCAAGCGGCAAAAGCACCTTTGCCGCCGAACTTGGAGAAATTTTCGATATCGAGATTCTCCGATCGGATGTGATCCGCAAGCAATTATTCCATGCAAACGGCCGGTTGGAGGGCCCCACTGCATTCGGAAAAGGCCTCTACACGCCTGATGCCACGACGGCCACCTATGACCGCATGCTTTCGATGGCCCATGAGCGGCTCGACTGCCAGGAAAGCGTGATTCTGGATGCCACCTTCGCCAAGGCAGCCTGGCGCACCGCCGCCTGCGATATCGGCCGGCGGTCGCAAGCAAACACTATCTTCATCGAGTGCAGGGCTTCCGACGCAACCCTTGCCGCCAGGCTCCGCGAGCGGGAGACGAAACCGTCAGTATCCGATGCCCGCGTTTCCCACATGGGCGAATTCAAAAGCAGCTTCCAGCCTTACACGCCAACCGAGGGGGTTTTTCATCAGATCGTGGATACTGAAAAACCCCTTCGGCACGCTTTACGACAAACCATTCTCCTGCATGTACTCGGCAGCCGCTTCCAAAGCGTTTCTTCGGCCGGCTAAACCCTGGCTTTTCTGAGGGCCAGCCGGCCGACGAGGATGGTGGCGATCACTGCGGGCACGAAGATCTTGAGAAACAGGGCCGGCATGTCGGCTACTCCCCCCTGGGCACTGAAATAGAGAGCCACGGACAGCTCCACAAGTATAAGCAGGTCGATCCCGATAATCACGATGGTTTTCCTGACGTTCATGGCGTATTCCTTTGGTGTATTGCGTCAGCACTTTACTTCTTGCGCAGGTCCTGCTTGCTGACATTCATCACTTTGATCGCCTGCCTGATCCCGCCTTCCACCGTATAGGCAATCCGTAGTATGTCGCCGGGCTCGGGAGGGATCCCGATCTTGGCCCGGGCGACATGAAATTCGGAAACCCGGCCGGTGGGCGGCCCGTAAGGATGTTCCTTGGAGATCTCGGGGCTATACTCTTCCAGAAGGATCTGCATACCGGCGGTGTTGAACTCAATGCACTTGCCCTGGGCCACCTCGGCCGCCGACACCGCGCTTGCCGAAAGCATCAGCAGAGCAATAGACATGATGATGGAAATGCACCTTGTTTTCATTTATGCGACCTCCCTTATACCGTTCCCTGGCTTTGCTGATGCTGCAGGCGGCGTTTCGACCGGATCTCTTCCGCGGCACCTTGCCAGAAGATTTTGATGATATAGAGGCAAATGAGCGCTATGGTCGATAAGATCAAGACCGCCGCCGACACGTTGAACTTGAACTGTTTCAGGATCACCGACAGCATGCAGCACACGACCGCGATTCCGAAGGCCACCCGTATACCGTAACCTTGCGCGTACTTCGTCGCCACCGTGCCGATCTGCGCGCCAATGGCCGCGCCGGTGAGCATGACAAACACGGCCACGATCTCGATGCGCCCTTTCAATGAATAGGTGAACGCACCGTAAAGACCGGAGATCATCACTTCGAACAGGTCCGTGCCCACAGCGATGTGGGTGGGGCAGCCGATCAGGTAGACCAGTGCGGGCATGCGCAGCAATCCACCGCCAATGCCCAGGAATCCTGCCAGAATACCGGTTAGAAAGCTCACCCCAACCGGCAGCCAGATCGAACAGGTGAAGCCCGCCACTTTGAAATGGACCATGGGAGGTATCTTGATCTGGTGCAGTGCCGTGTACCATGTGATACCCTTGGCGCCGTGTTCGCCGACCTGCCCGGCTTTTCTCTGTTGGGTGGCCTTGGCGTAATCGTAGAATACCATGGTGGCGATCAGGGCCAGAAATCCCACATAGACCCAGCGAACGATGGCATCCACTCGGCCGAGACGCTCCAGGTACATGACGAGCTGGGCACCGGCCTCTATCCCGGCCATGGTTCCGATCAGCATCACCAGGCCCAGCTTGTAGTCCACATTTCCGAATTTGGAATGCCGCAGGGTGGAGATCATCGATTTGCCGGCGATGTGGGCCATGTCGGTGCCGATGGCAAACGCCATGGGAAAACCGAGAATATTCAGACCGGGTGTGACCATCCAAGCCCCGCCCATTCCGAAGAACCCCCCGATGGTGCCGACCGAGAAGCCAATGAGCACCAGGCCCGGCCAGAAGATCTGCATGCCGGCAATGGGCATATAAAGATAAAGCCACGATGAGTTGAGAACGTCCATGAAAGTCTCCTCCATTATTCAGTGAATACTCGTTCAGTGCTCGATAATTTTGCGACTGCTGAGGTCCAGACCGGTCTTGTTGATCAGCCAGTCCATCAAGAATCCAAGAAACGCCCCGAAAAGGGCGGTCAGGACCACGCTCCAGACGGCGAACAACCACAGGTTCGTGTTGTAAGTGTCTGCAATGTATCGCACAATTGGATTATGAAGCACCCGCGTATCCGCTACTACGACAATTTCCGACGCTTTTTCTCCGCCTGCCCAGGCGGAGGTGATGAGAGCGAAAAGCTGTAAGCCGACCGCCCCGGTGATCATGCGCAACCTTTTCATTTCCTCCTCCTTTGTGCCGTTTGGTCGATCGATAGGATCGATTGGGAAAAATCTTCACGGTCCATGTTCCCCGTCACGTTGTCGGAGAGCAAAGGTGGTGCCATCTCAATGCGCATTGACACGGCCCACAAACTAATATAGATTATCACCTTCAATTTCAGGTTGTTAGAAAAAAGCTTATGCTTCTGACCACAGGAGCCGCCCAAGATGCTGCACATTTTCAAACGCAGGCCATCCGAAGAGGGGCGCAATTTGCGCGATGCCCCCGGCGCAAGCACGCTTCAAGCAAAAATGCGCCTCGGGCTGATCCCGCCCATTATCCTCGTACTCGTTCTGACCGGCTACCTTTCCTTTAGACTTCATGCCGTATTCATAAACGAAATGCTCGAAAGTGCCGCCCGTCTGCAGGTGCAGGCCCTATCACGGGATGTGGAATCCTATCTCGCAGCCGGCGCCCGGGATTTGCGCCTAATTGCCAGAAACGCACCGGATCCGGAAGCATTGCGCAATCACCTCGCAACACTGGGCACGTCGTCGGGCATACGTTATCTCGAACTCTCCTTTATCTCGCAAAAGACCGATCAACACCGTTTCTTCTTCACGCATGAAAAGGAGATTCATCAGGCCGCGCCGCAGCATGCCGACCAGATCGACCCTGGCCCGCTCAGCTTTTACGACCAACTGAGCCACCTAGCGCCGGGCCAGGTATGGGCGTCGAAAGTATTGAGGCTTGAGTATCCCCTTTTTTCCACCGAACACCCCAATCAAAAGGTCGTTGCCTGGGTGATATTTTTTGGAACGCCTGTTGCAGGAGTCAAATCTGGTCAAAGCGGATATCTGTTGCTGGCCGCCGAGGTCCGCGGGCTGCGCGACATCCTCACCAGGCATCGTGCCGAAACCTTTGCCATTCGTTCCAAAGTTCAGGGGACCGGAAAAGGCGGAAGCTATTTCGTCGATGCGGAAGGGTGGATTTTGTTTGAAGCTGAAGCGGTCGAATCCCCAATAACCGAGCTGGGTACCGATATGGCGCGGGCCGACTTTTCAGGCACCCTCGGAAACGAAAACCTGTCGGTGGCTTTTTTGCCCGATCAGGCATTCGAGAGTTATTGGAGAATGATCGCCGATATCCGCTACGGTCGCAGCGGCGTCATCTGGCAAAAAGGCCCCGGCGCCCCAAAAAGCATCTTGGGTGACCGGTATACCGCCTATGCGCCGGTATGGTTCCACGGGGACAAAACCGGCCGGCCGACCATCTATGGCGGCGTCACCATCAGCGAGCGCTCTCGTTTGACCGAAATCGCCATGTTCAAACAGATCGACATCATATTCATCATCATTCTCGTGACAGTGCTGCTGTTCATCGTTCTCATCGAATTATTAGGCCGAACCATCACCCTGCCGATCCGACGACTCGTGTCGGCACTTGACCACATCCGCCGGAACGGAAGCGGGGAACCCTTGTCGATCAAATGCCGGGGACAGGAGATCCAGCGCCTTCAAGCCGGTATCAACCAAGTACTGGAAGCGATTCAGCAAAGAAGCGCCGATGAGCAGATGGTGACGATGGAACGCCAGGCCGCCGCACTTAAGGATCTGACACCACTCACCGAAACGGATATTCCCTCGTTGTCTTTGGATCGAACAAAAGACATTTTGTCGGAGATGGTCGGCGTGGGCCCAAAAATTGAGCGATTGAAGCAGGAAATCCTCAAAGCGGCCCGGGCCGGCGCCGATGTGCTCATTCTCGGAGAGACCGGCACCGGCAAGCAACTCACTGCGGAAGCCATTCACCGCCACAGCCAACGGTGCAACCAGCCTTTCGTGGCCATCAATTGCGGGGAACTGGACGAAAATCTCCTGCTGGACACTTTGTTCGGCCACGTGAAAGGGGCCTTTACCGAGGCCAGGACCGGCCGTAAAGGCGCATTCCTGGAGGCCGAAGGGGGCATCCTTTTTCTGGACGAAATCCAGACGGCCTCTCCACGGGTACAACAGGCGCTCTTGCGGGCCACGGCCCAGCGCAAGATAAAACCGCTGGGCAGCGACAAAGAGATCGACATCGATGTCCGACTGATCGCCGCCACCAATGCGGACCTCAGCCGACTGGTGGAACAGGGCGTCTTTCGCCAGGATCTTTACTTCCGCCTCAAGGTCATCACCATTGCAACACCCTCGTTGCGTGAACAGCCGGAAAGCATTGTGATCCTGGCATGGCACTATTTCCTTAAAGCCAGGGAAATGGCACGGAAGGAACAACTGCTCCTGACCAAAGGTGCGATGGAAAAAATGAAACGGTACCGCTGGCCGGGCAATGTCCGCGAACTGATCAATTGCATCACGCGGGCCGTGGTCATGGCCGAGGGACGGTTGATCCGGGCCGACGATATGGCTCTTGAAGGCGATGACAATTTGGTGCAACGGCTGCAGTCCGATGAGCCGGGCCGCGATTCGGTCGCCAATACCCAGGTCAATGAATCAGATGCGGCCGCAATCGCCCTCCACCATAGGCTGAACACCCGGCAGGCCAACATCTATCCCCTGATTGTCAGCCAGGGAGGCATCACCCGCAGCGAATACCACGCGTTCTGGGAAGGCGCCATCTCGTCCAGGACGGCCCTCTATGACCTGCAGGATCTGGTCGACAAAGGATTGCTGCGAAAACTCGGTCAGGGGCCGGCCACGCGTTATGTCCCCTGCGCGAATGTCTCACCCCAACAAGAACCTTGATGTGGCGGTGCGCCATGAAAATCGGGATGTTGAACCTGTTCAAGAAAAGAAAATCTGCGAAGGCCACTCACGAAGCGCTCATGACGGCTTTCAACTACAAGTATGCCAACTTCAAGGCGATTCTGGAATCCAACTCCGAACTTCTCAAAATCCTGACGGATATCGAACATAAACTGCGGGGGCAGGCCTTCCTTGGCGCGACCTGCCTGGAGAGCCAGACCCCCCAGATTGCCTTCCATGCCGATCGTATGATCCGGAGCTTCGAGAATCTCAGCGGCCGCCCCTGCCCGCACCTGAACCAGGCATACGCGACCATCATGCGGGCCTTGCAGCCGGCGCGCAGCGTGCCGCTGCCAAGGCCGATTTCCGGCTTTACCATTGAATACCGCGACATCACACGGGACTTGCTGACCACGGTGGGCGGGAAAAACGCCGTTCTCGGCGAGGTCGGGAACAAGCTCCGGCTTCCGGTTCCCATGGGGTTTGCCGTAACTACCTCCGCATACGACCGCATTATCCATGTCAACCAATTGGATCAGGCCATCCAGCAGTTGAAACAGACCGTGGATATCATAGAGACCAAGACGATCATGCAGGCCAGCGAGCAGCTGCAGCGGCGGATCATGGCAGCCGAGGTGCCCGAAGACCTGGCCGAGGCGATTCTTGGCGCCTATGACCGGATGGCGGCGCAGCGCCGGCAACCGAACGCGCCGCTATTGGTCTCGATGCGCAGCAGCGCGGTCATGGAAGACAGCTGGCTCTCCTTTGCCGGACAGTATCTGACAGTCCTGAATGTCCCGCGCGAGGAGATCCTGGAAGCCTATAAACGTGTGATAGCCAGTCTGTTCACACCTCGGGCCATCATTTATCAGCTGCACATGGGCGTCCCATTGGCAGAGGCCGCCATGGGCGTGGCCTGCTTGGAAATGGTGGCCAGCAAGGCCAGCGGTGTCATGTACACACGCGATCCCCTTCATCTGGCAGAGAACCGGATCGTCATCAATGCCGTCTGGGGCCTGGGCGCCTATGCCGTCGATGGCATGGTGCCGCCGGACACCTATCTGCTTTCCAGGGGAGCCCCTCCTGAAATTCTCGATAAAAAAATCTCGGAAAAGCCGGTCCGCCTGATCTCCAGGAAGGAAGGCGATGTGATCGAGGAGAAGGTTTCAGAGGAGCTCATGCACCACGCCTGCCTGAGCGATACCCAGGCGGTCCAACTGGCCGAATACGGCCGGCAGCTGGAAACCTATTTTGAATGCGCTCAGGATGTGGAATGGGCGATGGATGAAAACGGACGGCTCGTTATCCTTCAATCCCGCCCGCTGCGGCTGGAGCCCATCTCCGACCACCCTTCGCTCTCCAATACGCCGGCGCTGTCGGGATACACCGTCTTACTGGAAGGCGGGGATGTCGCCTGCCCGGGGGCCGCCAGCGGACCGGCCGTGCACGTGCACGGCGAGAACGATCTGGCCAACTTTCCGGAGGACGGAATTCTCGTGTCCCACCAGGCCTCGGCCGAGTTCGTTCTGGTCATGGGCAAGGCGAAAGCGATCGTGGCCGAGTCGGGCAGCGTCACGGGGCATCTGGCCGCCCTGGTCAAAGAGTACATGGTGCCCACCCTGCTCAACGCGCCTCTCGCAACACAAGCCATCGCGCCGGGAACCGAGATCACGGTCGACGCCAATCACGCCCGAATCTATCAAGGACGGATACCGGAACTGCTCAGCGCCCAGCCCGTCAAACAGCCCCCCCTCACGGAAGAGCATAAGGCCCTGCGAAGCAAAACCGACCTGATCACCCCGTTGAATCTTTTCGATCCGAAATCGCCCAGCTTCGCGCCGCAGCATTGCCGAACCATTCACGACATCATGCGCTATGTGCACGAGAAAGCGTACGGCGAAATTTTCAAGCTCGGGGATATGGTCGCCGATCACGAGCGCCTGTCGGTTCGTTTGATCGCCCCTCTGCCCCTGGACCTTTACCTGATCGATCTGGGCGGCGGTTTGAGCGTCTCCCCGACCACCACCTCGACCGTCAAACCTGAACAGATCACATCCGCGCCGTTCAAGGCGTTGTTGAAAGGGCTGCTCTACGAGGGACTTCGGTCAGAGGAACCCCGCCCCGTGGACCTTCGCGGCTTTTTTGCGGTAATGTCCCGCCAGATCGCGTCACCCCAATCCGCCGGTATCGAACGCTTTGGAGATAAAAGCTTCGGCATTATTTCCGATTCCTATTTGAACTTCAGCTCCCGGGTCGGATACCATTATAGCGTGCTGGACGCCTACTGCGGCGAAACGGCGACAGAAAACTATATCAATTTTGAGTTCAAGGGCGGTGCGGCTGACAGCCTTCGCCGAGGCCGAAGGGCGCGCATGATTCAACAAGTGCTTGTCACATTAGGGTTTCAGGTCCGAACCGTGGAAGACCGGGTGACCGCGCGCTTCGCCAAGCGTCCGAAACCGGAAACGGAAGACCGGCTGGATCAACTGGGGCGTCTGCTGATCTTCACCCGCCAAATGGATATGCTGATGTCCGATGAAGCGGTGGTCAAGCGAATGGCTACATGCTTTTTGGATGGCAACTATCAATTGTGCCGAACGATCCTGAAAGAACGTTGATTTCCCGGCAATGGCTGATGCTGCGGGTCCGTCCCTTCATTCTGCTGGGAGTCGAAGATCTTAGCAAACAGGTCCTTAGGCGAATTTCAATCATCCACCCAGGAGATGCACTCCACGGGGCATGAATCGATGGCTTCTTCGACGCAGTCATCCTTTGCCTTGGGCTTGATCACCTTGGCCTTCTGGGTATCATCGTCGAATTCGAAGACTTCCGGGCACAGTTCGGAACAAGTTTCGCATCCCTCGCACGCGTCTTCATCGATCTCAATGTGTTTGGCCATAGTCTCCTCCTTTAAAAATTCTGCTGGTTACTGAAAAAAACTCGGATGGACCGAGTTCTTAAAAATCTCAGGCAGCGTGACCTTCCGTATCGAAGATTACATTTTGTATCCGATGGCCCTCAAGAAGGATTTGCGTTTGGCAATCTCTTCATCACCCTCTATCCCTTTGGTTCGATATCCGTCGATGACCCCCAGAATACCGCGCCCCATCTCCGTTTCCGCCACAATCACTTCCACCGGATTGGCGGTTGCGCAAAACACGCGGCACACCTCGGGCACCCGCTTGACCGCATTGAGCACGTTGACGGGAAACATGTCGCGCATAAAAATGATGAAGCTGTGCCCGGCTCCCAGATTCAATGCGTTCCTTTGGGCGAGGGCGATCAAACCGTCGTCCGTGCCGGCGAACCGGACCAGGCAGACGTCGGACGCCTCGCAGAAGGCAACGCCGAATTTAGCGCCTGGCACCGTATTGACCATGGCTTCGTAAAGATCTTCGACCGTTTTGATAAAATGCGAATGGCCTAAAATGAAATTGAGTTGTTCTGGATTTTCAATGGGAATGGTTTTGATTTCCACGGCACCGCTCCTGATCTGGTTGTTGGATCACCTGTGGATGGCATGGCCCCAGAGGGGAAGGATAAGATCGACTGCATCCCAATATGGCACAAATCCGCTCAAGCTGCAATTTGTGATAACGCATCGGGATCATTCCGATCCAACAACGGCCGCTCCAACGCACGGTTGTAAAGATCGACCATCTGGCGCGCCGTCTCCTCGGGAGCGAACCGCACCAGGCTCTGGGCCATGATGCGTCGTACCTGGGACGCTCGGACCGCGCAGGGCTGCTGGAAAAAGGCCATGGCCTGATCCAATGCCCAGAAAAATCCGGCCGCATCGAAATGCTTGAACAAGAAACCCGATCCACAGTTGTCCTGAGGTCTCAAATCCTCCACGCAATCGTGGATCGCACCTGCATCGTGACCCACCGGCAAGGCGCCGTACCGCTGCCCGATTCTGCACGGCAGGGCACACGGGTCCAAATAGAGCGGCATGAGGACAAATTCCGCGCCGGCATAGGCCAGCCGGTAGAGCCGGGCGTCGAAATCACAAACCGCGGCACGCTCCTCAAGGTGCCGTCGACGAATCAATGCGCGCATCTGTTCCTGAAGATCGCCGTCCGCAACAAATACGATCTGAAGTCGTTGCTCCCGATACCGTTCCAGCACCTCTGGAAGCATGTCGGCCATGAGCCGACTGCCCGGTCGCGCGGCATCCAGGCGAGTGGGCCAAAAACACAACGGGGCCGCCGAATCCATGGGCAGATGCACCAATTCCTGGATGTAAAGTTTGTTATGCAGTTTGGCGGCAAAGTGGGTATCCGGTCCATAAGGCCGCATCAGGGTGCGGTCCGTGGCCGGGTTGAAGGAGGCATCCGGTGCCGGGGCCACGGCGTGGAGGCATCCGGCTGTTCGTTTGTTTTGTAGTTCGACCTTCAACCAGCCACCGACATGGTTGTTCCTTTCATCGGTCACTGTATCCAGGTAGGTCTGGCTGAGGGTGTGGGCCAGGTGACTGGCGAACAGGCCGCTGGTCAGAATCTCTATGGGGTTGGTCTCTCTCGTCTCCTGGTAGTTGACGGGCATCCGGCTGAAAAAGCAATGGTGCCAGAAGGATGCGACGTCAATGCCGCGATCTTCGATGGTAGACATCAGTAGCTGCGGAGAATCCATGCGGTACATCGTAAACAGACAACGAATACCCAAGCTCCGGGCCATGGGCGGAATCAACCCGGTCATCCAGTCGTAGCAGTGGATCAGGTCCGGTCGCACTTCCGGAATGATACGGTTGATCACCTCCCGCTGAAAGTTCAGGGCGATGCGGATATTCTCCCAATCCGTAGAGAGAAACAGTCTGGGGTAATAGTAAAACGACCGATCCTCTGCCAGATGGAGACGGCTTTCGGGAAGTGCCTGCCGGTGTTTGTGGAAATCGATCCCCGCTACACGCTTGGCGTTCGCCTTGAACAGGTTGCGATAATTGGGCATGGCCAGGTGCACATCCACGCCCAACTCGATAAGCATATGGATGTGTGCCGCGCAAATGTCACCCAACCCGCCCGCCCGGGCCGAAATCGTCCCGGAAGCCGGAGCCATGCCTGTAGGCAGGAAGGTCACCTCGGGCGTCACGACGAGTATTCGGGGGGTAGCGGTGGATTTATCCATCTACACACCTCCTCTTGAAACCATGAAAGACATTGCTTCGAAACCTGGTATCCGGGGAGGGCACGATTAATAGATTTGATCTTAGTCTTCGCAGGTCGATTGAGATTGCAAAAAGCAGGTTGTCCCCAACGGGGTTCGTTCGAAAAACGACGGTTGAAGCCGGGTCGGAAGGACCCGGATGCAGGATTCGGGGAAAAGAGACGATAACGTCTCGATCAAACCCCTTTTCGATTCGGCCTTATCTGAAAACAAGACGATGGTATGCACCTTGGGCCACCTTTGCTGAGGGGGTGTGATGCGGTCGGCACGCCTCCGCGATTCCCTATGCCATCACTTCTGAAAACTGTTGGTATGCGACTTGTTTGAGCATCTCCCTTACGGTTTTCAGATCAAAGGGTTTGGACAGAAAACCATCCACGGTGGTGGAAGCGCCGATACGCGCTGCCAGCTCATCTGTGCAATGTCCCGTCATCAGGATGACCTTGATACCGAAACAGTGCCTTTTGGCGGCCTCAGCCAATTCATAGCCATCCATACCCGGCATTTCGAAATCGGTGAGCAGAATATCGTAATGGGCGGCTTTCAGCAGACATAAAGCCCCTATCCCGTCCTCCGCCGTTGCGGTCTGATATCCCAAATGGTCAAGCAATTCTGCGGTGAGAGACAAAACACAAGCATTGTCATCCACGATAAGAACCCGTTTGGGACCGGGTTCCACTCCCGAAATACGATCCCTGGCCGCTGACAATGCGCCGTGCCCCAGCGCTTCGCCGGGCACCGCTCCTAAACAGGTCTGCCGGGTTTGAAAGCTCCTCCCGAAACTATTGATTGCCATGTCGCCGCTCCTTTCCCCCTTTGTATCCGGCTGGATGGCGGGGGCGAACACCAAGCCGATGAAAGCGCACCCTATTCAACCCTCAGTTTTCTTATAAGTCAGGGACGGGCAAGGGACAATCGGCATAACTGCCCAATCTGAAATCTAACATATGGGTACTTTTACCTATTGCCCATCAATAAGTAAAAATACTCATCTTTTTTGATGTGAAATGGAAATTAGTGCGAATTCCACGCGTCGCGTCTTTGGATTAGAAGACTGACATGCCTTGAATGTGTCTAACTTGAACTTGGCATTGAGGGGGATGAATGCAGGAAACGGAACGGTCAAACGGTATCCAGCAACTTGTGGAAAGATGGCGCACCGACTTCAAACGTCCCGAAAATACGAAATTCTACAATGAAATCGACTATAAAAAGGCCGAAAGAAAATACATCAAATGGTGCCTCGACGGGCGTGTGGAGAATTCCACCGATGGAAAGAAGCGCTCATCCATGTCCAAGGGGGGCCGTGCATGAATACCGCTCGCTTCAACGAACCATTGGAGACGGTTCCATTTGGTTTTGATCCGAGCAGGCCGATCGGATGCTTTTGATCAGCTCTTCCGGGGAGACCTCCTTGGACAAGCAATCCCGGGCGCCGGCTTTTAACATCGCATTTTTTATATTCGGATCCTGATGCATGGTGAGGCCGATAATGCATATAGCGGGAAATGACCGGCTGATTTCCATGGTCGCGTCGATGCCGTTCATCACCGGCATGCTGAAATCCATCAACACCACATCGGGTTTCAATTCGGCCGCCAATCGAAGCGCTTGCCGACCGTCGGCAGCCACACCCACGATATCGAAAAAATTTTGTTCTCCAAGTAATTTCGCCAAGCCATCGCGCATCAGATCGTGATCGTCGGCGAGAAGGACCCTTATGACACTTGATGTCTGGGAAGGCGGAAGTGGAACAGGATGTCCCGCGCTTGCTGCCGGCAGGATTGGGCCGTCAACGGGCAGGGAGTTCGCATGGGATGCGCTGGGAACATCTCTGGGAACCCTCAATGTCACGCGGAATCCACGGCCGGCCTCGCTCTCGACCTGCATGTAACCACCCAAAAATCTCACCCGCTCCTCGATGTCGAACAAGCCGAAGGATGTATTCTTCTCCCTCTTTTCACTCAACGCGCGCTCATCGCAACCCCGACCCTGATCCTTAACGGCGATCACCACCTGTGAACCATCTCCCTGCACTTCGACGGAGGCCGCTTTTTCGCCCGAGTGCTTGACGACGTTGAACAACAACTCCCGAATCGAGCGAATCAGCAGCGAGGAGAGCACCGAAGAGTGGATACAGGGGTCGGAGAGAACATCTATAGCCACATCCAGATCGTACATCTCTTTCATCTGCCGACGGAGATATTCCAGGCCGGTGAGAAAATCGTGTTGTGAATTCAAAGGCCTCAACTCACGGGCCAGATTTCGGCAGCGATCGATGCCATCGCCGATCAGGCGAGTCATGGAGACCAGATTATGGGTAATCTCGCCCCCCTTCGCCAGCATGCTGAGTTTGAGCTTCAAATAGGCGAGCATCTGCTGGAAGTCGTCGTGGAGGACGCCGGCCAGGCGCTGGCGCTCGCTATCTTCCGCCTTGGACAGTTCCATGGCCAGTTGCTGGATGTACACGGCCCGCTGTTCGGCAAGCTTCGTGCGTTCGACGAGGGCTTTGTTGAGGTCGTTGAGCGTCTCCTGGTCTTGTTTGCTTTTGGTAATGTCACTGACCAGTGCCATTATCTGGGCCGGGCCACCGGCGGGGTCCGGCAGCAGGGAGACAAACTTGTGGACCCAGATCGGATGGCCATCTTTGTGAACATATCGATTTTCGACCTCGAAAAATGGGCGCGTTCCCTCCCTCAGACGTTCAATTTCCAACAGATTGGATTCCCGATCGTCCGGATGGAGGATATCGGAGACCGCAACACGCCGCAACTCCTTCTCCGTGTAGCCAAGCAGATGGCAGAAGGCCTGATTACACCGGATAAAACGCTCCTTTAAGTCGACCAACGCAATGCCGGTGGGTGCATTCTCGAATGCCTTGCGGAAACGCTCCTCGTCTCTGAGACGCTCTTCCTCAATTTGCTGACGCTCAGATTCGGCCCGTTTTCTCAGCAAGGTTTCCCAGATGGTCGGCGCCAATGATTCGAGCATCTCCTGTTCCATCGAACCATATCCGCCCTCGCGATTGGCCAGGGCGATCATGCCCACCAAACGACCCTGGCGAAAAAAAGGCATGCTTAAAAATGAGTTGATCGTTGGATGACCGGCCGGAAACGGCGCATGGTTAACCCGGCCTGCAACGTCATTGATAAAAAACGCTTTACCCTCCTTTATCGTCGATCCATAGATAGACCGTTTCTGGAAATCCAGGGGAAGCCTGCCGTGGCCCTCTTTGTCGATCATTCGGCAGGCTTCACGTCCGGTTCGGCTGATCGCGATGTCGTGGAAGAGCCCGTCCGCGCCGACCTCTCCGATGAAGCCGATTCCACTTCCAGTGGATTCCTGGGCCGCGGCGATACAGACCTCACCGAGGGCCGCCTCGGTCGCCCCGCTTAGCGCCTGCTCGAAAATCCGATTGATTCCCTCGATCAGTTTGTTCTTATGGTACCTTTTCAACTCCGCCTGTTTGCGTTCGGTGATATCGATGGCATAGGTGAGACAGACGTCGCGGTCTATGGGAATCCACCACTTGTCCCAGAAGCGACCCTGAATGGCGATCTCCGGTGTCTCGATCGCCTCGCCTTTTTGGAACGCGTCTTTTACCCTGCAAAAGTGGCATTCACGCGCACTTTCGTCATTGACGTCACCATTGCCTCCCAATTTGAAGCGTCGCCAGCAATGGGTTCCCACCCGGGCGCCCATGCGCTGGGCAACCTGGTTGGCCGCCAGGACCATTCGATCCCGACGGATCATCATGGCCGGATAAGGCAGGCTATCGAGCAGCAACTCGTTGAGCCTGGCGACTTTACGTAGATTCACCTTCAGTCGCCGCTCCCGGGCCGCCTGACTGATCACGGCCGGCAGCAAGAGAAAAAAATCGGCGCTCTTGACGAGATAATCCTGAGCCCCGAGCTTCATGGCCTGCACCGCGATGCGCTCGTCACCCTGCCCGGTGATCATGATGACCGGGACATCGCTCCCCATCTCTTTGAGGCTGGCCAGAAATTCGATGCCGGTCATGCCCGGCATCAAAAAGTCGACCAGGATAATGTCGGGGGCGATGCTGTCCAGAGCGTTTATGCATTCGGCGGCATCGGATGCATGGCTCACGACGGTATCCGGCAGCTCTCTGCAGATCGCGCGTTTCATCAACTCATAATGAGCGTCTTCATCCTCGACGATCAACACCCTGATGGGACCTGAATCCAGCGTTGCCGGCGTCAACCCATCGGCGCTCCCGCCGGGTCCTGCGTGACCCGAAGAGAGGATCGGTTGCGCATTCATGGCCTCCCACCTCCTTGTCCGAAAAGACACCCCCTTAGGTCCGCTCCAAAATATGCCTGTCAAGCATCGATCGCGGGTGATTCATTGAGAATCATCCAGTAAAAATCGATCTGACGGATCTTCTCCTCAAACTCCTTGAACCCCACCGGTTTGGTGAGATAGCTGTTGGCGTATTGACCGTATGCGCGGGCCATATCCTCCTCCCGCTCCGAGGTGGTCAACATAATCACCGGGATCTGCCGGAGACTGGGGTGGGCTTTGATCTGGGTCAACACCTCGACACCGTCGATGCCGGGTAGCTTGATATCCAGCAGCACCAACCCCGGGGTAGGATATTTCTCTTTGTCGGCATACTTGCCCCGATTGAGAAGATAATCAAGGGCCTGTTCGCCATCACCCACGATGTCGACCCGGTTGGCATTTCCTGATTTGCGAATGGCACGGCAGGTGAGTTGGGCGTGGGCCTCTTCATCTTCGACGATCAAAATGCTAGCCGGTTGACAGCTCATTCGGTCTCCTTTTTCTCAAATGTAAAATAAAATGTAGTTCCCTTGCCCAACTCGGAAGTCAGCCAGATTCTACCTCCATGATGCTCGATAATGCGCTTGACAATGGCCAGGCCGATGCCGGTGCCTTCACCGGCCTGCTTTGCGGCTGGCAACCGCTCGAATATCTGAAATATTTTGTCATAGTATCTCTGGTCGATGCCGATACCGTTGTCGCGCACCCAAAACACGTTTCGCCCATTTTGTTCCGTGCACCTGATGTCGATGCGCGGTTCGGGGTTGTCCCTGCCGAGATACTTTATTGCGTTCGACAGAAGGTTATATATCACTTGTTCGACTCGTTTTCGATCCCCATGAACAGCGGGAAGATCCTGCTGGACGTTGACGATGACGCCGCGCGCCTCGATCTGAGTTTGCAAGGTGGCAATGGCTTCGTTAACGGCCAGCGACATGGAAAATGTCGTCTTGGGCGACTCCAACCGCCCGATACGGGAATAGTTGAGCAATTCACTGATGAGCTGCTCCATTTTACGTGCCGCATTGCTCATGTGGCTCAGGTACTGATCGCCGACTTCTGAAATCGATGCGCTGAAGTCTTCGCGCAATGCGCCAATGAATCCTTCGATGGTCACAATGGGCGTCTTCAGGTCGTGGGAAACCGTATACACGAAAGACTCCAACTCCGCATTTTTGGATGTGAGCTCCTCCAGCAGCGCTTGGAGTTTTTGTTCGTTTTCCCGCAACGCAGCCTGGGCGTCTTTGCGCTCGTTCACCTCGACGATGGCCTGGTCACGGGATCTCTTGTACATTTCGATCCGCTGGAGCAGAAGATGCAGGAGCAGGGAAAGCGCGGCGGCCAGCGTCAAGCCGAAAGCCAGGAAGCCGACATTCATATCTAACGCATTCGAACGCGCCGCCTGGTTCAGGGTCAGCTGGACGGTCCATGTTTTTGAACCGAAACGCACCGCTCGAACCGCCTGTGGGACTGCAGATGGTTCCTGCGTTTGCATATCCGTTTGAATCTGGCCGGGGCTGCCGTGCTGGAAAACAATCCGGGCTTGCTCGGATACGCTCACATTAAAATCATTCAAAACCTCTCTGGTCAGGCTGAGCATCATAATCTTGTGGACTGAAAAGAAACCGCCCAAATAACCTTGCAAGTCGTTTTTCATCATCAAAGCGCGCACAGCAGAAAAACCGGCGAGGTCTTGCTGCAGGGGAGCACAAGGTGTCATGACCAGATCGGTTTCGATTCCATCATATGCACCAACCGTCCCGTTTCGCGAAGAGAGGTGCCGCGTCACCGAACCCACATCTATCCCGGCCGTATCGACATCCTCGGGGAACACCCATCGGATCGTTCCCGATGGATCGATCCAGAAGATGTTTGCATAACCCGGATAATTCTCGTGCAGGGCAGCGGCGAATCCTTGAAAACGATGATGGCTGAAATCAGGCGGATCTCTTTCCACCCATCTGTCGGCCATCAACTCGAGGGAGGCGAGGCGTGCATTCATTAGGCCTTCGACACGAATGCGCACCTGTTCGGCGGAGGTTTCGATATACCGCAATATCAATTCGCGGTCATGGATGTTTTGATGCTGCCACAGCAATAGGGCGATCGTGGCCAGAACAGCAAACGCGGACAGTGGAATCCAGATTTTGTTGCGGATGGCGGATTGCATGGCGAAATTGGGCATAGAGGTCATAGTCAGGTATCATCATTTTTAGACGCTGCTGACAAAAAAATCAACATGCACGATTGTGCATGTTGGAGGTGCCGTCAATGCCAAATGGGATTGACACAAGCCTATTGTCACGAGGACAGCCCGGCCCCGTCATATTCCCGCCTTGACCTGCGTTGGACTGGATATCTTCGAAAAAGCACCCGCACGATGCACATAGCACATTCCGCTTGAAATCGATTCAAGGCGTTGGATCAGACATCGTCAAATCGAACTCGAAATTCTGAAATAAAACCTGGATTATTCACAACCATGCAGTTTATAAATCCATAAAAACACCCAAAATTTATTTTTCATATGGGTAAAAATACCTAATCGGCAAGTGGTGGCCGTAATCCGTAATGCGGCGTCATGCGCTTCCAAGGGGAAGGTCGACAAGGATTCGGGTACCTTTGCCGGAACGACTTTCAATGGTCAACCGGGCGCCAATCATGCGTGCGCGGACCTGCATGACGGCCAGCCCCATGCCCTTCAGACTGCCCGGCGACCTATCCGGACCGGGATGACCGAATCCCTTGCCGTTGTCCTCGATCAAGGTTCTTAAGCGGTCCTTGGTTTCAAAGGCCCTGATGGTCACTTGGGTTGCGTCGGCGTGCCTGTTCGCATTGTCCAATGCCTCCTGGACGATACGAAACAAAGCGATCTGAGTTTCCCGTTTGGAAACCTTTATCAGGGGCTCCAGGTCGGTTTCGATCCGCACGGATGAAAACTCAGAATGTTCCCGCACCATCTGCCGCAATCCCGCCACGAGACCCAAAACTTCGAGAGAGGAAGGGATCAACTCACGCATTATTCTTCGGACGTCATCGATAATGTGATCTGCAAAGGCCTCCAGCTTTAGACACAGCTGCTGCAAGTCACCCTGGTCGATATTCAGGTTCTTTTTAATCTCGCCCAGCCGCAGTTTGAGGACGTTGAGGTCCTGCCCGATCTGATCGTGCAACGCCAAGGCTACCCGGTGACGCTCCTCTTCCTGAGCGTTTAGAAGATGGACGACCAGTCTACCCTGTTCTTCCAAGGTCTTCTCCAGGCACTGGTCCAGGAACTGCAATGTGGAAGATATATGCACCTGCTCGCTCATATCCAGAATCACCGCCCGGTATTCATATCCGGCCTGATGGGTTTGGGGCAGATATTGCAGCTGGACCTGAACCGGAAAGCTACGCCCGCCGTTCCGTTCCATTTTGAAATCGGCCATAAGCGGCTTTCGGCCAATTCAGAATTCTTCTTCTCCAGTTCAATTTGAAGGAGATGAATTTCACTCATGAGTGAGTCAATATCCTGCCTTAAGGATTCCTTCAAATGTTCGCCGATGTTGGCGGCTGCAAGCGCATCTGATTTTCGACGCAGCTCGGTCCAGCTATCTTTGTCAATGGGGTGGCTCATGAATACCCTGCTCCGTGCGGATCGGTTCGAGATAAAAGTTTCGCCACAACAACTACCCACTGTTTCATGCCGACATTGCGCACATGTTGATGATCCAATGTTACGGCGCCGTCCGGCAACGACTTTCTGAATGGCCCTCATTTTTATCTAATACCCTTTTTTGAAAACGATTTTTATACATAGAACTACCCATTTGCGGCCGTCCCGAGTGGATGGTTTTACCGATTGGTACGGCCCTTTGAAAAAACTTCTTCAATCTTTTCTTTGACTTGGACTATCCACTGTTTCGCACTGTCTTAAGGCCGGGTGAATGGATACCCTGGTTCGATATCCGCGAAAGCGAACAGGAAGTTTTCTTGCAGGCCGAAAACCTGGGATGAGATGCCAGTCATCTGTCCGTCGAGAGATCCGGAAATCTACTCACCATCAAGGGAAGGATGGGAAGACCAGAGATAGGGCCCTGGAGCTGGCGCTGACCAAAAAGAGGGAATCCAAGGAGCAAAAAATAGAAATTGAGTCAATGTCATCATGTTGAAATAAATATTGACCGAAAACGCCTCGATCAATGGTCAACACACGCTGAACAGGCCTTGGGCCAGTTGGTCGCTGAAATTCGGAATGCCATGCAGGTGTTCCTCAACGATCTCGATCGCAGCGGCAGACATTTCCGGTGCCGAGGTATCCGGGCTTAAAGCCACCTGCACCGATGCCAGCATCGGTTGATCTATGGGTGATCCGATGCGGCTGCACAGCCATACATAGACCTCCGCGAGACCGGAAATGCGCCGGTAAATATCTTCTGCTATGCGATGGGTCAGCATGCTGTAGATTTTGCCCACATGGCTGATGGGGTTTTTCCCTGCCGTAGCTTCATTGCCGCACGGCCGATTGAGTGCGATCAGACCATTTGCCCGGTTTCCGCGCCCGACCTGTCCGCCATCGGCCCCATCGGCCGAGGTCCCTAAAACCGTGAGATACATGCCGGCCGCTCCCCTGGCAGGGTCGTCCAATGTATTGATGGCAACGGATATACGGTCCAAAGCCTGCATTTTTGGCGAAAGATATTTTTCCAGGCAAAACTGGATCTCCCGTTTGCGTTCGAAATAGAAGCGCTCGTTGGGAATATGGCGGTCCACAAACGCCATGGCCACGGTGAGCTCCAGTTTACGGCCGCGACGGCAGCCCATGATTTTGACATCTTCTCCGCTTTCGGGGAATTGATGCTTGAAGAGAGCTGAATTGAGGAAATTCTCGGCGTCCAACACCATCTGTTCGGTCTCCGTAAGCGGGGCATAGCCGACGGCCGCCGATGTGTCATTGGCGCCGATGGTTTGCCGTTCGAAAATATCACTCAACTGCATTGATCCATGGCGAAGTTCGTTTTGAATGATCAGATGGCGATCGAACTCCACGAAGCGAAGGTTTTTCCGGCACCAATGGCTGACCGTGTCGAACACGATCGCATCCACATCGATGGGCGTGCCCCGATAAAGACTTGTGGCGCGGTCGCCGATGACCAACCGCATGGGTTCTACGATACGTCCCCCGCCGATCCGGGGTTCTGATAAGCCGGCCACAAGCAAGCCTTTGTCGATGTTGTGATGCATTACGCGGCCGAAATGATGCTGATAGGCTCGGCACAGGGCCACGGAAATTTTCTCGTGAATGGCGTCGCAAATCGTGTCCGGGTGGCCGAGTCCTTTGCGTTCGACAATTTCGGTTTCCTGCTGGGCCACAGGGCTACGGGAAACCGTTTCAACCGTTACGTCAGTGGTTGGAGATACCTTGGAACGCGACCGGGAATTCATACTTAATCTCCTTGGAATGCTCTCTCGGTGGTGTGCCACAATTCTTGGACATCACAATTCGTGCCAAACTTTGATGTGCGGTCGCTATCATGCTGTCCATTTTAGTCGTATCCAAGGATACTTGGCTCGACCAGGCCCGGATTGATTCGATCACCGGCAAAAGAGTGTCAGCCTTTTTGCCAACTTGAAAAGAGAGCCTGATCCGTTCAGGCAAAAACCGGTCGTCCACTGAGAGAAAGCCGGTTAAGCAGAAGCGCTGCGGCTGGCAGAGTGCAAAAATGTTTTGACAGAAAGAGGATTGTATGAATTATAAAATCGAAATATTGATCGCAAGCCAAGTGGTCTCACCTAATCTTTATCCTAAAAGCATTTTGCTGCACACGAATGGGGCCCTTGCAGTGCGTTGCATGCCAGGCTTGGAAAAACATATGGCCACACAGCGACATCCGGCTCATTGCGCCGGATGATACAGGGTAAAAAAAGACCGTCTTGAATGGCAACGAGATGGTGGGCCATCGGTTTCACATTCTTGCACAATGCGGACAAATGCGATGAGCATGTACAAAATCAT
The DNA here is from genome assembly GCF_001293685.1 of Desulfatitalea tepidiphila. NCBI lineage: Bacteria > Pseudomonadati > Thermodesulfobacteriota > Desulfobacteria > Desulfobacterales > Desulfosarcinaceae > Desulfatitalea > Desulfatitalea tepidiphila. Next base: position 2,742,947 of record NZ_BCAG01000003.1, read on the forward strand.
TCTTGCGGACGATCACGCCCTGATGCGAGAAGGTATCAGAAATTTAATCGACCAGGCAGATGATCTAAAGGTGATTGCCGAAACCGGCGATGGCACCGAGCTCCTCAACCTATTAAAGAGAACGACCCCCGACATGGTCATCCTTGACATTTCAATGCCTGGCCTGAGGGGCATCGAAGCGGCGAGGGAAATCCATTGTCTCTATCCCAAGGTCGATATTCTGATCCTGAGCATGCATAAGCGGCAAGAATTCCTGTCGATGGCGCTTGAGGCGGGTGCCAGCGGCTATGTATTGAAAGAGGACACCGGCGAAGAGCTTCTGCATGCCATCGACCAGGTGCGCCACGGGCGGACCTACCTATCCGCCAAACTCGCATCCTTGTACTCCAACGATATCATCAGCATCTGCAGGGGAAACCATAAGCAGCACGCAGATCCCTTGACCCACCGTGAGCGGGAAATACTCAAGCTGGTCGCCGAAGGGCACACCGATCGGCAAGTCAGTGAAATGCTTTTCATCAGCTTCCGAACCGTCCAAAGGCACCGCTTCAACATCCGCGAAAAACTCAAATTGAAAAGTACTGCGGACTTGGTGAAATACGCTATCGCAAGGGGCTATGTCAGCAGCGAGCATTGACATGCCCGGCGTGATGCTTTGCACCAGCCTGACAAACAGTAGAGGCCGCTCGCACCTGCCATAAAATTTTTATAAAACAATTAATTCAGCATGTTAGAAAATTCCGGGCAACTCGGAAGCTCGATCCGTCCGGAAATCAGCTCGACGGCTGATTGGATGTCCAGATAGGCATTTCTGCCTATTTCCAAGGGCCACAATTGGGCCAAAGTGCTGATTGAAACCCCCTCCTCCGGACGTTAGAACCATTTCGGGACCTTGAAAGGATAACCGAATCGATGGGTGGCTCTTCAGGCCGTTCGGGTTCAAGGTGTTAAAGGCTGCGATCACTAATTTAGGCCCGCCTTGGGATACAAGCGCCACAAATTTGAAGCGGCCAGGTGGATATGCGCCCGCATGGGCCAAAGCGGGTCGGATGGGTTGCAACGCGGCCGGCTCGAGATTTCCAGGCAACGAGAACATTTGCCCAATCGATTTTATCAGGAGATTACATCATGGAAAAAAGAATGTTACCCCGCACCCACACGCAGGTCCCGATAGCATGTTGCTGTTTCACGATTTCGGAAGGCGCCAACTTCATCCAGGGCACCATGTTGAACTGCTCGCCCGGCGGCACCTATATCGAGTTGGACAGGCCTTACAAAGAGGGTACCATTCTGATGATAAAGACGGACAACCGGCGCGACAGCCCGGCGCATGGCAACGCGATAGAAGGGCTTCGAACGATCTCATTGGCCGAGGTCAAGTGGGCCAAGGCAATTGAAAAAGAAAAAGCCTCACAATTTGGACTGGGGCTGAAGTATTACGACTTATAGTCTTCGCCACCCATATCTTCTTACTACAAGCTGCTATAATTTAACTGGCATGCCCATCAGCGGCCACAGGAAGTACACCGCGAAGGCCAGTACCCCCATCAAGATGATGCTCGCCAGCAGACCGTAGATAAAAAACTCCTGGGTCGTAAATTGTTTTGAATTGTAGGCGATGGCATTGGGAGCAGCACCGATCAACAGCATGAACGGCATGCCGGCCGTGACGAGCGCGGCGTAAAATATCACCTCCGGCGCAACGCCCAGATAGGGCGCCACCACCAGCGCCACCGGAAGCGAAATGGCGATGGCCGCCACATTCATGATGAAATTGGTCATCACCATGACAAAGAAGCCGATGCTCATCACAAACACGAACCAGTTAGCTTTCTTGAAAATGGTCAGCCAATTGACGGCCAGCCACTTGGCCGCCTCGGTCTCCCACAAGCACAGCCCCATGCTCATGGCACCCGAAAACAGCAGGATGATGTTCCAGGGGATCTCTTCCAGATCGCTGATATCCAGGATCTTGATCACATAGAAGAGAAGGGTGGTGACGATCAGGATCGCCGATTTGTTCAACTTGGCCAGGGCCGGGAAAAAGGATTGCAGGGCCAGCATCCCCACGCAGGCCAGAATGATCAGCACGGCCGTCCTCTCATGGCCGCTGGTCGGCCCCATCTCCTTGAGCAGTTCCCTGGCCTTTTGCTTCAGGCCCGGTATGGTCGCCCGCTCCGGCTTGCACACCACCATCATGAGCCCCCAGATCAACAGCATCATCAGCCAGCCGATGGGGAAAAAGTAGTAACTGTATTCGAAGAAGCTGATGCTCCTGCCGGCAATATCCCTGAAAAACCCGATGGCCACGGCCCCTCGGGCCGCACCGAGCAGACTGATGATGCTGCCGGCGCCGGCCACGTAGGCCATGCCGATGAACAACCCCTTGCCAAACCGCGTCTTGGCCTCGTATCCCTCGTATAGCGTATGGATCGCCACGAGCAACGGGAAAATGGTGGCCGCCACGGCGGTGTGGGCCATGATATGAGTGAGCAGCACCGTAACGGCAAAGCTGCCCAGATAGATCATCGAAGTCCTCTCGCCGACGACGGAAAGCATCAGGTAGGCCATGCGCCGCGTCAACCCCGTCTTGGTGCAAACCTGGCCGATGACGATCGATCCGAAGATGAAAAGAACCGATGGATCCATGAAGTTGCCGAACACCTCTTTGGCCGGACGGATGAAAAACAGGGTCTGGAACACGCCGATGGCCAGACTGGTAATGCCGATGGGAAGCACTTCGAAGATCCACCATGTGGCGGCCAAAAGAAACACGCCCAATGCCCCCTTGCCTTCCCTGGACAGGACAAAGTGCTTGCCGACGGGGTCCACGGCATCGGGCCAGGGGGAAGAATAGTAGGTTCCCAGGAAGAGCCCCACACCAAGAAGTAAAAAAAACCATCGCTTCCAATCGGTTTTATCTGACGCACGCGACGCTGACATCATCGTTGCCCTCCCCCAATGGATCGCTCCATGGAAGCTGTCAATCCTTCACTTTGCCGAAAACATATTGACCGATAAGCTCTTCGATATCCAGTGCAGACTCGGTGTCCATTATCGTGTCTCCCGCCTTGAGAACGTCGGTCGCGCCACCAGAAGAGAGCCGGATATATTTGTCTCCGATCAAACCGGACGTCTTCACCGACGCGATCACATCCGTGCTTAACTGCACGCCGTTTCTGATGTCAAGGGTGACAACGGCCATCTGATGTTCCGCGTCAAGCATGATGCCATGCACCTGCCCGACCTCCACGCCGGCCATCTCGACAACGGCGCCTTTTTTCAGTCCGGAGACGGAGTTGAAATAGGCCTGGACCTGATAGGTTTCCTCTCCGAACCACTCCATGCGTCCCAGTTTGATCGCCAGATAGGCCGCGCATAACATACCGATCAATACAAAGATCCCAACGGCCATCTCCACGGATCCTTTTTTCACGACACCCTCCTCACACCAACAATCCGCCGATGAGCCTGTTCTCTATTGGTAAACACCGCTCATGCCGCCGACAAACTCTTTGACGACGGGGTCCTGACTGGCTTGAATCTCCCGACAGCCGCCCTCGAAGATGATTTGACCTTCATCCAGCATGGCGATCTGGTGGGAGATGAAAAAGATATCCGGAATATCGTGACTGACCAGGACCCCCGTAAACCCAAACCGTTGCTGATAGTCCGTGATCATCCGGTATGCCGCTTTCTTCCGGATGGGATCCAGTCCCGTGGTCGGCTCGTCGAACAAAACGATTTCCGGTTCGGTAATCAGAGCACGGGCCATGGCGACCCGCTTCTTCATGCCGCCGGACAACTGGGATGGATATTTACGCTCTATATCGACGATATCCAGCTGGGCCATTTTGGTCTGCACCCGCTGGCGGACGGATTCGCCCCTCAGCCGGTCGCGTTCGACCAGGGGCAGGGCGATATTGTCATAAATGGTCATGGAGTCGAACAGGGCGTTGTTTTGAAACATGTAGCTGCACCGCTTTTTCAATTGTCGCTGCTGGATTCTGTCCATCCCTGTCAATGGCTGACCATCGATAAGGACCTGTCCGCTGTCCGGCTGCAGCAGACCGACTATGTGTTTGAGCAACACGCTCTTGCCGGTGCCGCTTTTCCCGATGATCGCTGTCACCTGCCCTTTAAGGATCGTCAAATTCACCCCCTTGAGGACCGCGTTGCCGTCAAAGGCCTTGTAAACGTCTTTAAACTCGATCAAAGGTGTTTCCATACGCCTAAATCAAGAAAGAGGTGAGGATGTAATCGGCCGTCAGGATCACGACGCAGGAGATCACTACGGCCGAGGTCGTCGATAGACTAACCCCTTTGGCGCCGAACCCCTCCTTGCGTAAATGGGTCGTGAACCCCTGAAAACAGCAGATAGTGGTCACAAGGGCTGCGAAAGAGATGGCCTTGACAAAGCCGCCGGTGACGTCCTGGATCTCGACGCTCGATTGCACGCGAGCAAAGTAGATACCGGAATTGATACCCAACAAAAGGGAGCCGGTCAGGTATCCTCCGAATATCCCAATGACATCGAACAGGGCGGTCAGCAACGGAAAACTGATCAGGGCGGCCATCAGGCGCGAGGTGAATAGAAACCGCACCGGATCGATATCCATGGTCTCCAAGGCATCGATTTGTTCTGAAATCCGCATGATTCCGATTTCAGCGGCCATTGCCGATCCGGCCCGGGCAACCACCATGATAGCAGTCAGCACCGGCCCCATCTCCCGTATCAACGAAAGCGCCACCGCGGCCCCCAGCATCCCTTCGGACCCGAATTTAACGAGGGAATAATAGCCCTGCAGACCCAGCACCATGCCGGTGAAGGCACTGGTCAAACAGATAATGAAGATGGATTTGAAGCCGATGAAATAGACCTGCTGAATAATCTTTCCGGTCTGCCATGGCCGGTAGAAGACGTACCCGCAGCCATATAGAAGGAACAGCGTCAGGCGCCCGAGATGATGGACGATGCCGATAGTGCATTTACCGATGCCGATGACCATGTCAGTGTGTTTCATAAGAGGCCTCTGCCCTGTATAGCCCCCAATGGACGTTCAGCTGAAAGCAGTTCAACAAATCGGCGCCGTTCCCGCCAGGGGAAACGGCGCCGAAACACACCCTATCCAGACCACACCTGCTCCTTAGCCTCTTCAACGGCGGTCACCATAAGGCTTTCTCCGCTCGAATCCTCGGAAAGCATCCCTGCCGCCTGGACGAATTTCCCAACTATTCCAGACAGATCCTTGCTCTTGAGCAGGGGGCTGTCGCTGCTATCGGCCGGACAGCAAGCCTTTCAGCGGGCCGATTCAAGCGTATTTAAGCTCTCTCCGATCCGCTTGATCGCATCTGTTACAAGTACCTATGGTGATCTCATATGAATTCGAGTAGCAGGAGAAAATGAAGCGCCAGAAATGTTTTCAAGCCGCAGACAATACCGGAAAACAAGGTCCGATAATTGCGTCTTTATAAGGGATTCAAATAGCGAACGGCAATTCGCATTTGTATCCATTCTGGAGGGACAATATACGCACTTGTCTGTAGGTCAGCACGGGGCCGCGGCGCGAGGCCGGTCCACGAAACCACGCCGGCCAACCCAGAAGCCTGGCCGAGGCGAGTTGCCGAATAAAAATCAAAAGTAGCTGCTGCCGTCCCAGCAGTGGGTACAGAGGCGCTCCTTGGGCAGACCGATGGCGGCCACCAGGTCTTCGAGGCATTGGTACTTCAGGGAACTCAGTCGCAATCCACTGCGGATCTGCTCGATCATTTCCATGTTCTTAGGAGATCCACAGCGGGCATAGGCTTCTAGGTTCTTGTTTTCGTCGCCCCCCTCCAGCTGCTGAATGATCTTGCGTCCCGCCAGATCGAGGTTCGATCGGGAAGTGGAAAAATTGAGAAACTCGCAGGGATAGATCAGCGTCGGACAGGCGGGCCGCATGTGCACTTCCCGGGCGCCGTAGTCGAAAAGGATCTGGATGTTGTCCTTGAGCTGGGTGCCGCGCACGATGGAATCCTCGCAAAATAGCAAACGCCGGCCCTGGATGAGCCGTTTTACGGGGATCAGCTTCATTTTGGCCACCAGATCGCGCATCTTCTGGTTTTGGGGCATGAAACTGCGCGGCCAGGTGGGGGTGTATTTGACGAACGGCCGGCTGTAGGGAATCTTGCGCTCGTTGGCATAGCCGATGGCATGGCCGATACCCGAATCGGGAATGCCGGCCACCATGTCCACCTCGACATCATCGCTACGCGCCAGGGCCGCGCCGCAATTGTAGCGCACATGCTCCACATTGATTCCCTCGTACTCCGATGCCGGGTATCCATAATAGACCCAGAGGAACGAACAAATCTGCATGCGGTCGCCCGGCGGCACCAGCTGTTCCCAGCCATCGGCCGTCAAAAGGGCCACCTCGCCGGGTCCGAGGAAATGGTCCACCTCGAAACCCAGGTTGGGCAGCGCACAGGTTTCACAGGTCACCGCCACGGCATCATCGCGCCGGCCGAGCACCAGCGCGGTGCGACCCAACCGGTCACGTGCGGCATACACCCCCTTTTCGGTCAGCAGCAGCAGCGAGCATGACCCCTGGATGGCTTCCTGGGCGACTTGGATACCGGCCTCGAAGCTCTCCTCCTGGCAGATCAACATGGCGACGATCTCGGTGGGATTGGGGGTGCCGCCGATGGTGTCCGAAAAATAGCTCCGGCGCGCAAATGCCCTGCGGACCAGCTCGTCCATGTTGTTGATGCGCCCCACCGTCACGATGCCGAAAGATCCCAGGTGGCTCCCGATGATCAGCGGCTGGGGATCGGTGTCGCTGATGACCCCGATCCCCTTGCAGCCGTGGAACCGGTTCAATTCAGGCTCGAACTTGGTCCGGAAATAGCTGTTCTCTATGTTGTGAATGGATCGATAAATGCCGTTGGCGTTGCGCACGGCCATGCCGCCGCGACGGGTTCCCAGGTGGGAGTGGTAATCCGTGCCGTAATAAAGATCCGATACGCAATCCGTTGCCGATGCAATCCCAAATAATCCGCCCATGCCGTGATTCCCCTGTCGTTATCCTCTATCCTGGCGTATCTTATCCGATCTCTGCGTGATACTGCTGCAGCGACCGCACTTCCGGCACCCCTTCGCGGCGCGCGGCGATACCCTTGGCGGCGGCGATGGCGGCCGCCGTCGTCGTGATATAGGGCACCTTGTACCTGATGGCGGTCTTACGGATATTGGAGCTGTCGGCGGAACCCTTTTTCCCCGACGGCGTATTGACGACCAGATGGATCTGGCCGCTCTTGATGGCATCCACCAGGTTGGGCCGTCCGAGATCGAGCTTGGAGATGGGTACCGTCTCGATCCCTTTCTCCTGCAGGAACCGATGGGTGCCCTCGGTGGCCATGATCGTGAAACCCAGCTCGCGGAAGCGCCGCACCGGTTCGATGGCCGCCGATTTGTCGCGATCGGCCACCGTGAACAGCACCGTCCCTTCCAGGGGCAGACGCGACTGGGTGGCCTCCTGGGCCTTGAAAAAAGCGCGGCCGAAGGTGTGGGCCATGCCCAGCACCTCGCCGGTGGAGCGCATTTCCGGCCCCAGCACCGGATCGACCTCCGGGAACATGTTGAACGGGAAGACCGCCTCCTTCAGCCCGAAGTAGGGAATCTGGCGCTCCCGCAGGTTCAGGTCGGCCACGCGCTTGCCCAGGATCACCTGGGTGGCCAGCCGCGCCATGGAGAGGCCACACACCTTGGAAACGATGGGCACGGTACGCGATGCGCGCGGATTGGCCTCCAATACATACACCGTGTCCTCGTAGATGGCATACTGGATATTCATCAGGCCGACCACCTTCAACTCGATGGCGATGCGCCGAGTATATTCGCGGATCGTATCCAGATGCCGGGGAGACAGGCTGATGGGCGGGATGACACAGGCCGAATCGCCGGAATGGATGCCGGCCAGTTCGATGTGCTCCATCACCGCCGGAACGAAGGCATCCGCGCCGTCGGCAATGGCATCGGCCTCGGCCTCGATGGCGTTGTCCAGGAACTTGTCGATCAGCACCGGTTGCTCCGGAGTCACCTCCTCCACGGCCACGCTCAAATAGCGTTTGAGCATCTGGTCGTCGTGCACGATCTCCATGCCGCGGCCGCCGAGCACATAGGATGGCCGCACCATCAGCGGATAGCCGATGCGGCTGGCGATCTCCAGCGCCTGGTCGTAACTGACGGCCATGCCCGAATCCGGCATGGGAATGCCCAGGCCGTGCATGATGCCGCCGAAACGGGCACGATCCTCGGCCAGGTCGATGGTCTCCGGCGAGGTGCCCAGGATGTTGGCGCCGGCTTCGGAAAGCTGGCGGGCGATGTTGAGCGGCGTCTGGCCGCCGAATTGCACGATGACGCCCTCGGGTTTCTCCTTCTGATAGATGCTGAGCACATCCTCTACGGTCAAGGGCTCGAAGTAAAGCTTGTCCGAGGTGTCGTAATCGGTGGAGACCGTCTCCGGGTTGCAATTGACCATGATCGATTCCAAACCGGCCTCACGGATGGCCATGGCGGCATGGACGCAGCAGTAGTCGAACTCGATACCCTGGCCGATGCGGTTGGGGCCCCCGCCCAGCACCATGATCTTCCGACGGTCGCTCACCGGCACCTGATCGGTGCCGTTATAGGTCGAGTAGTAGTAGGCGGCATTCTCCACACCGCTGACCGGCACAGCCTCCCAGGCCTGGGCCATCCCCATGGCCAGACGCTGCTCCCGGATCTTGTCCTCGGGAACCCCGAGCAGGCGTGCCAGATAGCGATCGGCGAAACCGTCTTTCTTGGCCCGGGCCAGCAATTCATCGGGCAATGTTTTGCCCTTGAAGGTCAGGACCTCCTCTTCCAGATCGACCAGTTCCTTCATCTGCTGGATGAACCAGGGTTTGATATGGGTCAATTCATAGAGGGCATCGATGTCTGCGCCCTTGCGCAAGGCTTCGTACATGATGAACTGGCGCTCGCTGGTGGGTGTGGTCAGCCGCCCCAAGAGGGTCGGCAGGGAAAGCTCGTGGAAGTTCTTGGCAAATCCCAACCCGTAACGGTTGATCTCCAGGCTGCGGATCGCCTTCTGGAATGCCTCTTTGTAATTCTTGCCGATGCTCATCACCTCGCCGACGGCCCGCATCTGGGTGCCGAGCTGGTCCTGTATACCGGCGAATTTCTCAAAGGCCCAGCGGGCGAATTTGACCACCACGTAATCGCCCGACGGGGTGTACTTTTCCAGGGTCCCCTCCCGCCAGTAAGGAATCTCGTCCATGGTCAGCCCGCCGGCCAGCAGCGACGAGACGCGCGCGATGGGAAAACCGGTGGCCTTGGAAGCCAGGGCCGACGACCGCGAGGTGCGCGGATTGATCTCGATGACGACCACCCGATCGGTCTTGGGATCGTGGGCGAACTGGACGTTGGTACCGCCGATCACCTCGATGGCCTCGACGATGGCGTAGGAATAGTCCTGAAGCCTTTTCTGCAGCTCGGGAGAAATGGTCAGCATGGGGGCCGTGCAGTAGCTGTCTCCCGTATGCACACCCATGGCGTCCACGTTTTCGATGAAGCAGACGGTGATCATCTGATTCCTGGCGTCCCGCACCACCTCCAGTTCCAACTCCTCCCAGCCGAGCACCGATTCCTCGACCAGGACCTGGTGGATGAGGCTGGCCGCCAAACCCCGGTTGACTATGGTTTGCAGCTCTTCCAGGTTGTAAACCAGGCCCCCGCCGGTCCCGCCCATGGTGTAAGCCGGACGGATGACCACCGGGTAGCCCAGCTCGGCGGCCACCTTTTCGGCATCTTCCAGGGTATTGACCGCTCTGCTGCGCGGCATGTCGATGCCCAAACGCTCCATGGTCGTCTTGAAAGCCGTGCGGTCCTCGCCGCGTTCGATGGCCTCGATGTTCACGCCGATTATCCGCACGCCGTATTTTTCCAGAATACCCAATCGTTGCAGTTCACTGGAGAGATTGAGAGCTGATTGGCCGCCTAAATTGGGCAGGAGGGCATCGGGTTTTTCCTGGGCGATGATCCTTTCCAAGGTATCCACATTCAACGGTTCGATATAGGTGACGTCGGCCATGCCTGGATCCGTCATGATCGTGGCCGGGTTGGAATTGACCAGGACGATCTCATAGCCCAGGGAGCGCAACGCCTTGCAGGCCTGTGTGCCGGAATAGTCGAATTCGCAGGCCTGGCCGATGATAATGGGACCGGAACCGATAATGAGGATCTTGTGGATGTCTTCGCGTTTGGGCATGTGCGCTCCTTAAAAAAGACGTTAATATAATAGGTCGTACCTGGCGGCCACGTTCAATGCAACTGATGGGGGCTTGGTAATTTAAGCGGTACTAAAAATCAACCCCTATTCGTCTCCGCTGCCGGCTCGGCGGGCCGACAAACACCCCCCCTGTCCGAGGCTATCTTTCACCGATGCATCGCGCGCCCATACCGGTCCTCCATTGGGAGTGCGGTTACGCCATTTGCACTGCAGGGTATCATTTTTTTCATCTGTCCTAAAACAGGCGCAACCCGCCGTTTGAGCCCGATAAGCTCACATTGGACGGGAACAAATTACCCGAAGGCCGTCAGTTTGACGACACCCCCAAAACCGCCCGGACGGCCTTGGCGCGCGATTTGAAGGTTCGGATTCGCATGAATATCAGAACGTAATTAGCGGCGAAAAAAGGCAGAAGGAGAGCCTGTTCTAAATTGGCAAGCATATTGCTTGTACGATGGCCGACGGATCCTGAACCATCGGTACTGTATCATCCATCAACGACCTGATTGTTTCGGTTTCCCAAAAAAACCCCGGACCATGCGGCCACATGGTCCGGGGATCAAACAACGCCATCCAGGAGAGCATGCCCGGTCCTCGCAAGACAGGTATGTCGGCCGGAATGGGTGCCGATATCATAGGCCCATTCCAAAATCGTGTCAACCATCTCTCCTGTTGGCTGAGGAGAGATGTATGTCTAAACCAGGGTTGCTGCTTACCAAAAAACTGAGTTTCCATTCTAATCCACCCAAATTTCAACAACCAGATTCCCTTGCCAGACGTCGCGGTCAGGACCGGCGACTGCTACGCTTCGCACTCTTGATCGGCATGCTCTTCTTTGCATTCTGCTATCCTTCTCTGGTGCGAGCCGCACAGGTCACCCTGGCCTGGGATGCAAACAATCCGGCGCCCGAAGGTTATCGTCTTTACCAGCGTGTGGGAAGCAGTGCATATAATTACGAACAGCCGGCCTGGTCCGGCAGGGGCACCACCTGCACCATCAGCGATCTCAGCGAAGGCTCCCAGTACCACTTTGTCGTCCGGGCTTATGTCGCCTATTCTGAAAGCGGAGACTCCAACGAAGTCTCCTATTACGCAGAACCCGCCGAGCCCACACCGGTCAACAGCGCACCGACCGCCCGTGCGGGTTCCGACCAGACTCTCCTTGGCGGCACGATCGTCATGCTGGACGGCAGAATGTCGTCCGATCCGGACGGCGACAGCTTGAGGTATGCCTGGACGCAAACCGGCGGCCCCAGCGTCTCCTTATCGGGCCGCAATACCACCCAGCCGACATTTACGGCACCAGCGGGAACCACCACCAACACCGTGTTGACCTTTCAGCTTCTCGCAACCGATCCCGGTGGTTTGAGCGACAGCGACACCTGCCGCGTCACGATTCCGGCCGTGATCGAAACGAACGATCCTCCCGTGGCCGAGGCCGGCAAGAATCAGACCGTGATTTCCAGTGCCGGTGTCACCCTGGACGGTTCGGGGTCGACGGATCCCGAGGGGCAAACGCTCACCTACCAGTGGCGCCAGACCAGCGGCACCGCGGTGCAGCTCGCCTCCGCCAACCGGGCCAGGGCCTCCTTTACTGCGCCACTGGTCAATACCGGTCAACAGGTGACATTGATCTTCGAACTGACGGTATCCGACGACCAGATGCTGACATGCACCGATACCTGTATCGTACAAGTCAATCCGGCGCCGGTGGCCGATGGCGACGGCGTGCCGGATGGGCAGGATGCTTCCGGTGAAGAGGTTGAAAACGGCAGCGATCCGCTGAATCCCGGGGAAAACCAGGCGCCGGATCGCCCCCGCATCGTCTCACCATCCAATGGCGCCACGGGGGTCAGTCTGCGGGCCAGGATCAGCGCCTCGGCCTTTTCCGATACCGACAGTGGAGACCGGCATAAAAAATCTCAATGGCGCATTGTCAACGTCTCGAACCAGCGCGTGGTCATGGATATCGAAATGTACCGCTACCTGACCGGCATCCGATTGCCCTATTTCCTCCTCGATCCGGGCAGGACCTACACTTGCCAGGTCAAATATTTCGACCAGAACGGGATGGGCTCGGAGTGGTCATCGCCGGTGTCGTTCACCACGGCCAGCGCCACCTACTGGTGGAACAGCCGGGGGCTCGTGGAAGGCGAGGAGGCGCCCGACAACACTGACCTGAATGCCAACGGCATCTCGGATGCAACTGAAACTGAAACGATCAAAAGCGTGCTGGCCGTGGACGGCCGACACACCATGGCGGTGGCGGTTGAACCCGACACGAATGCAGCGACCATCGAGGGTGCCGGCACCATCGATCCCTATGCGGAAGATACCGTCCCCCAAGTCCAGGATATCGGCCCCTATGGATTGATCGGCTACCGTGTCCAAGTGGCCCAGCCGGGCGAATCGACGACCGTATCCCTGTACTTCAGCGGTGACGTCGATGACAGCACCCCATGGGTGACCATGACCAGCGACGGCGACTACCCGGATTGCAGCGAAGGGGTCATTCACCAGACAGATGGAAGCATGGTCAGGGAACTCACCGACGGTGGCGAAGATGACCTCGACGGCGTGGCCAACGGCATCATCATCGACGCCGTAGGACCGCGCTCGCTGTCCAGCGGCGACCAAAGCCAGGATAACGGCACGCCCTCTTCTTCATCGGGTGGCGGCGGGGGTGGGGGCTGCTTTATAGGGGCATTGCTGAAATGAGTCAGCCAAGGGACCGGTGGACCTGAAAATAAGCACCGGTCCCTGAGATTTCGGATGTGCCTGCGCCGAAAACAATGCGGGTCCTGATCATTCACATGGGGTGGTGGTTCGGGCCCGCATTCTTTTTGCCAAAAGCGTGGGAACTTGCCGATACCGCACAGATGCCGACAATGTGCCCGACTCACTCTTTGGCGGAGAGGTAGGTCTTCAGATTCACGCGCTTGTTCTTGAGTCCGAGCTTGTTACGTATGCTGTTGCGGAAAGACTCGACCGTTCGGGGGGAAATGTTGAGCATGTGAGCGGTCTCTTTCGTCGTCTTGCCCTTTCGTATCAGGTTGGCCACTTTCAACTCCCCGGGTGAAAAGATATAATATTTGGCCGATAATTCAGGCATGGGCGAGCCGATGACATCATTCAGGTTGGTCCGGATCACATCCAACAGCTGCTGCTGTTTCGCACTCAGTTCACTGCTCTTCAGTCGATCGATGTAAGGTTCGATCAACTGGACCAGGTTGACCCTGATATTTTCCTCGGACCGCAGGCGATCTTCACTGCGTTTGTCCAGAAGAACCCGCATGGCCGTATTCATCTCCTCCAGGCGTGCGGTCTTGCCGCGCAGCTCAAGTTCGGTCTGTTTGCGCAGCGCCACCTCATCACGCAGTTTCTGGTTGGCCAGGGTGAGTTCCCGGGTGCGCTCCTCGACCAGGGACTCGAGCCGGAGACGGTAATTGGCCAGCTCCTCCTGGGCCTTTTTCTGCTCGGTAATGACATGGGCGACTACATTGGCCCCCCAGATTTTTCCCTCTTTATAGAGATGACGGATGTGGAAATGGCCCCACTGCGCCTCGCCATCCTTGGTTTGGATCTCGAATTCGACATTTTCCGAAATCGGCTGACCCGCCTGCAGGTCCTGCATACGCTGTTGCATCAGATGGAGACTGGCAGGCGTCAGAATCTGGTCCGCACGCATGTTTAAGAGCTCTTGTTCCGTATATCCCGTCGCCCGGCACACTTCGTCATTGACTTTGACGAACCGTTGATTTTCCAAATCCACCTGGTAAATGGCGGTCGGGGACAACTGAAACAGCTGATAGATGAGGGCCTGGCTTTCATCCAATTCACGTGAAATATCAAGCCGCTCCTTCCATTGGGCAATGATTCCGGAAATGGCCATGAAGGTCTCCAGGTCCTCCTGGTCACACTTGAGCGGGCCATGGTGCATGTGCATGGCAAGCATGCCGAAAACCTGCCGCTCATTGCAAATGGGCAACACCAGGAAAGCGGCCATATCGTTTTTCCGCATCGCGGCCTGGCTGGCTTCGTCCGTCAAAAAGGCTGCATTCTCGCACAGAAAAGGTTTGAGACTGTCTATCACTTCGCGAATCAGCGGCATCGAATAGAAATTGAAGAATGCATCCCCGCTGCTATTCGGAATCAATCGATCGCTCCGCCAGTATGACCTGTGGGGTGTAAAAGTGTAGCTCCCGGCATCGAACCAGAAGATGTGGGCCTCATCGACTTCAAGCGCGCGGCCCAGCGTCCCGAGGCAGTCATCGAGAAAGGAGACTTCATTGGTGGAAATGGCCGCAGCCGAAACATCGGCAAGCAGTTTTTCATGCGCTCTTTTACGGTCTATCTGACGCGCCAATCGCCGCCGATCCATCACCAGGCCGAAAATATGGGCTGTAGATATCAGGGCCTTGCGTTGGATATCGTCGAAATCACGAGGACGCTGATCAAATACTGCCAGGGCCCCGATCACCTGACCGTTCTGGCGGATCGGCGCCCCGAGACAGGCCTTCAACTGGAATCGCTTCACATCCGGATCCGAATCCAGATAGCCGGTTTGCATCAAATCCGGGAAAGCCGCCAGGGGCTTGTTGGATCTGACAAATTCTTCATAGCACAGGCGACCTCCGAGCCGCCCACTCGTGGGAAAACCATCCGGCAAGGCGAGGCCCTGTTCGATGATGTACCACCCGCTTTTCACCTCAAACCGCATAAACAGGGCAAAGGCACCTTTTGTCATGCGCAAAAGAAATGACAGTGCCGAGGCATCGTTCGGGTGGCTATCGCCACATATCGTGTCTAACAGGTCACTCCAATCCCAATGCGCACATCCGGCATCTTTTTCTCGATCACCATTCGCATCAATTTGAGAAAATTCCGGCATAGTTCACCGTCTCCATTGATATGGGGTCAACTCCACAGATGCTCCATTTGCCTGTTCTGGATGCACCGTGACGTGCAGATTTTTTATGGAGGCCGCCCCCAAATGTCAACAGTGCACCGCTGCCCTGCCCCTTGATCCTATCCGTCGTTTATGAAATAGTGCCCCTTCATCGATCGCATTCCCTGCGAGGAACCAGGGACAAGGAGAATTTTGTTCAACACAGTCAAACAGGTCGCGCTGCTGATCATCAGCCTCTTTTTTCTATTGTTCGGCATCCAGGTTCTCAGGTTTGCCTATCGGCTGAACGATCCATTTGCTTTCGTGATGACCTTTTTTGCCTCCAACCTGATGATTCTGATCAGTGCCGCCCTGGGATTGGGTTTTGCCTTGAAAATCATCAGGGCGGGCCGAACCGAACCCCGGCCGCCGCTACCCCATCGGAATTCCGGTGATAACGGGCCTGGAGATGGTGCCTGAAATTCGGATTTTTAAAACCGGTGGGCCATTCTGTGCAATCATTAAACCTGCCGCATGGGTATTGACCTCGACGCAAATTTTGAATATCCAGACGTTTCGCACCGTCGCGCCGTTGACCGGAAACCAGCGCAGGGCGGAGAGCATGGCCCCATAGACCCAACTATGATGATCACGATCAACCACGGTGGAACAAGATGATTCGAATCAACGAAAATTTTCTAAAACTCCAGGCCAGTTACCTTTTTGCCAACATCGCCAAGCGGGTGGACGCCTTCCAGGCGCAGCATGCCGACAAATCGATCATTCGACTGGGCATCGGTGATGTGACCCGCGCCTTGCCCCAGGCCTGTATCGCGGCCATGCACAAAGCCGTGGATGAAATGGCCACAGACAGCACGTTCAGAGGGTATGGGCCCGAGCAGGGATATGCTTTTTTGCGTGAAAAAGTTGCTCTGCACGATTTTCAAAACCGGGGCGCCAGGATCGAAGCGGACGAAATTTTCATCAGCGACGGCGCCAAATGCGACACCGGAAACATGCAGGAGCTCTTCGCCACCGACATCCGGGTGGCCATACCCGACCCGGTCTACCCGGTCTATGTAGACACCAACGTCATGGCCGGACGCACCGGTGGCTTCCAGGACGATCGTTACGACGGGCTGGTCTACCTGCCGTGCGACGAAAACAACAACTACGTGCCCCAGCTGCCCGAAGAGCGTGTGGATCTGATCTACCTTTGCTTCCCTAACAACCCCACCGGTGCGACCATCCGCAAGGACCAGTTGAAAGAGTGGGTCGAATATGCCCGCGCCAACAAGGCCCTGATCCTTTTCGATGCGGCCTACGAGGCCTTTATCCAGGACGATGAACTGCCCCATTCCATCTATGAACTCGAAGGTGCCCGCGAGGTTGCCATCGAATTCCGCAGTTACTCCAAAACCGCCGGGTTTACCGGTACCCGCTGTGCGTATGTCGTGGTTCCCAAAGAGTGCAGGGCTTTCACTTCCGACGGACGGGAAATGGCTATCCACGGCCTGTGGAACAGGCGCCACTCGACCAAGTTCAACGGTGTGTCCTATCCGGTGCAACGCGCGGCCGAGGCGATCTACTCGGACGAAGGACAAGCCCAGGTCAAGGCATTGATCGACGGCTACATGAAAAACGCCGCCTATATCCGACAATCCTTCCAGGATTTGGGATTCGATTGCGTAGGCGGTGAAAATTCCCCCTACGTGTGGATCAACGGGCGGCGCGACTCATGGGCCTTTTTCGACCTGCTGCTCAGCGAAGCGGGGGTGGTCTGCACGCCGGGCGCCGGATTCGGCAAATGCGGGCAACACTACATCCGCATCAGTGCCTTCAACAGTTTCGAAAATGTCGAAAAAGCAATCGCCCGTATACAGAATGTTCTCAGCTAAGGAGCGTTTTACATGCCGATGAGCCCCTCTTTCCGCGACCGACTTTTCCCTCTCCTTCCGGAGATCGCCGACCGATTCGGCACGCCGTTCCATATCTACGACGAAACGGGGATCCGGGAAACCGGGGATCGGCTCAAAAAAGCCTTCGGCCGCCTGGAAGGCTTTAAAGAGTATTACGCCGTGAAAGCGCTTCCCAATCCCCACATTCTGAGGATCATGCGGGACATGGGGTTCGGTTTCGACTGCAGTTCTGCCCCTGAACTGACCTTGGCACGGCAGGCGGGCAGCCACGGTGAGGACCTCATGTTCACCTCCAACAACACCGACCAGGAGGAATTTGCGGCTGCCCAAGCCCAGGGCGGCTGTCTCCTCAATCTCGACGACATCTCTCTGGTCGCCAAGGTCCCGGTGATGCCCGAAACCATTTGTTTCCGTTACAATCCGGGGCCCCGGCGCAGCGGCAACAGCATCATCGGCAATCCGGTGGAGGCCAAGTACGGCGTGGCCCATCATCAATTGATCGATGCCTATCGACAAGCCATAGACAGGGGGGCCAAACGTTTCGGCCTGCACACCATGCTGGCCTCCAATGAACTCAATTACGCCTATATGGTCCAAACCGTTGAGATGCTGCTGGATGTGGCCCGCTGGGTGACCGCCGAGCTGGGCATCCACTTCGATTTCATCAACATGGGCGGCGGGCTGGGCATACCCTACCGTCTCGAAGACAGGCCTTTCGATCTGGCGTCCATGGCCGGCGACATCGTGGCGCTTTTTGAGGCATTTGAAAAAAACGAGGGCTATCGTCCCAAACTCTATATGGAAAGCGGCCGATACATGACCGGCCCCCATGGCGTACTGGTGGTCCGGGCGATCAATCGCAAGGAAATCTATCGCACCTACGTCGGGGTGGACGCCACCATGTCCGCCCTGATGCGCCCGGCCATGTATGGCGCCTACCACCATATCGAGGTCCCGGGAAAATCCGAGTCCGCCGGAACCGAAACCGTGGACGTGGTCGGTTCGCTTTGCGAGAACAACGACAAGTTCGCCATCCAGCGAACCTTGCCGCGTATCGATGTGGACGATCTGCTCGTCATACAGGATACCGGCGCCCACGGCCATGCCATGGGATTCAACTACAATGCCAAGCTGCGGCCCAAAGAGTTGCTTTTCCACAGCGATGGAGAAGTCGAACTGATCCGCCGCGCCGAAACGGAACAAGACTATTTTGCGACCCTGCAATTCGAACCGCAGCGTTTGACCCCCGGCAAGTGATCGGCCCCGAAAAGCCCTGATCGTCGCCAATGGGCGATATAAAATCGCCGCAAATCGTATGATAAGGCAGTTGACGACCAGCCCAAACAGGATTATGGTTAAATATCTAAAATAGATAAGCGAACACCACCGAAAAACAAAGTTCATCGTCCTGCGCGAAGCAGTAGAATCGGCACTCAAGTAACCCATGGTTACAGCCGATAAAGACGACGTACAAAAAACCGCACCGATGCATAGCGCCCTTCTTTGTTTTTAAACAAACGCGTCGTGTCAACATCCTGAAGATTGATCGCTAATGAGGACATACGCACGAACGAGAGGAGTCCGAATTGTATCTGGCGCATCGGTGACCACTGGGTCAGTCTAAGGAGACACAACAATGGATGATTTTTTGCACAACCTGCGCAGCGGCAAACTCAAACAGTCGGATCGTTCCAACCGGCCCTATGGCGATCAGCAATACAAAGGCGGTTCGCGACGCAACGTCATGGATCGGCGCAAAGGCCATTTCGATAACAAAGAGTCGTTTGAACGCATTCATGCCATCAAGGATGCGCTGGAACTGCTTGCCGACACGCAAAAACGCATGGCTGAGGCCTACGTGGAGCGAACCAGGGCCGAAGAGCGTAAGGCCAGGGCCATGGAAGTCATGGCCAAGAGTTTGTATCGAATCGCCAACCCCACCGCAGACGATGCAGAGGAATTGTTCGCCACTACAGCACCACCGGTCCAGGTCAAGGAGGCCGAAGCAAGACCTGCGCCTGAAGCTTCCTATGACATGATCGAAGAGGAGACCGTCGTGGATTTTGAGGACATCGATGAGGCGGACCTGCAAGCCGAGACCGCAGAGGATGCGGCCGCCGATGCAGATCCAGGTTCGGCGGAAGAGTCCCAGAACAAACTCTCCGATGATGATCGCCAAGCCGTAAGCGATATCGTCAACCAGATGCGCACCGAAGGCAACAGCTGGGAAAACATCGCCCGCCACATCTCCTCAATGGGCTATCCGACTTTGTCTGGAAAAGGGCATTGGCGGGGGGCGATGGTCAAGAGTCTTCATGAAAAAATGGTATCCTGACACGGCCACTACCCGTGACAGATGAACGCCGAGTCCGCCCACCGGCAGGCATCGGCAGTGATTCGAGTTTCCATTCACCGGTTCGAAAGATCCGGCCGATCGATCCGGCCATACAGCTGCACATATCGTTGGGGGTTGACACGAAAACGGCGCCTGGATGGAATCCTATTCCTGTTGGGCCTGCTGGCGGTACCAGTCGAAAGTTTTTTGCAGTCCCTCCGAAAAATCATGCACCGGTTGGAACTCCAACTGCTCTTTGGCCCGTTGAATACTGGCCAATGAGTGGACAATATCTCCGGGACGGGCGCCCGCATGTTCGGGCAACAGGCCACAGCCGGCCAATGCGGCAATCGAATGCCAGAGTGCATTGATTTCGACCGAGTTGCTGGTACCGATATTGTAGACCCGGCCGGACACGCTCTCATGGGTCGCTGCCAGGATATTGGCCTGAACCACATCCTTGACAAAAACGAAATCGCGGGTCTGACGCCCGTCTCCGTAAATGATCGGCTGTTGGTTTTGAAGGGCCTTGCGCATAAAGATGGAGATGACCCCGGAATAGGGCGATGAGGGATCCTGGCGTGGTCCATAGACATTGAAATAGCGCAGGCAAACCGTTTGCAGGCCATACATCCGGTGATAGAGTTCGGCGTAAAACTCGTTGGTCAGCTTTTGGATCGCATAGGGGCTCAGCGGTGACGGGGCCATGGCCTCTGTTTTGGGCAATTGGGGGACATCGCCGTAGACAGCACTGGAGC
Source organism: Desulfatitalea tepidiphila (assembly GCF_001293685.1). Taxonomy (NCBI): domain Bacteria; kingdom Pseudomonadati; phylum Thermodesulfobacteriota; class Desulfobacteria; order Desulfobacterales; family Desulfosarcinaceae; genus Desulfatitalea; species Desulfatitalea tepidiphila. Next base: position 2,763,154 of record NZ_BCAG01000003.1, read on the forward strand.
TGGCCAAGACGACTCTGCGCACCCCGTTTTGCCGGGCTGCCTCGAGAACCTTGATCGTACCCAAATCGTTAACGGCGGCCGAGGTGACCGGCTGGTGGATGGTTTGTGGCACAGAAACCACCGCGGCCTGATGAAAAACGGTATCGCATCCGCGAGCCGACGAGGAGAGAACCTCTGGATCTTCGATGTCGCCTTCAACGAAGGTAATCCGTTCGCGGATGACATCCAAGTTGGCCAGGCGGCCGCTGGACAGGTTGTCCAGAACTGTGACCTCACAGCCCTGCGCCACCAGCGCCTCCGCAATGTGGGATCCGATAAAACCCGCACCGCCGGTCACCAACGCCTTGCCCAAAGTCAATGCCATGCATCTCTCCTTGAATCTTGAATAGGGTGAATCCACTGTTGCATCGAGCCCGCGCTTGTCTTTACCCTGCAATCGATAGTATGGCAATGATACGGCGTCAATCATTTTTGACGTCACCGCAAGAAGCCCAATATCTGCGTTGCGCTCATCCCGTCGTCCTTGCGGTGTACGACAAGTACGCCTCAGGACACGAAATTTCGCACGCCTTGATCTTGAACTTTTTGCGGCGCCGTCGGACAGCGACTTTTTACATTGTCATCACGTTTACCATCAGCGCGGATATGGACCGAGCATGGCGAAAAAGAGACCCATCGACTGCCACAAGTGCCGCCATTATTATGTCACCTGGCAGGAGTCGACACCCCACGGGTGCAGGGCCATGGGATTCAAAAGCGCACAGCTTCCCAGCGTGGTGGTTTACCGGAGTTCCGGTGCCGGATGTCTCTACTATGAATTGCGCGCCGTCGATGGCCATGAACAGGAACGGCGCCTCACCCACTCTAATAATAGCGAATAGGGGAAGACGAAGATGGATCGCGAAAAAAACACGATCGATCTGAGATTGTTTGCCTCCCTGGCCGTGCACATGCCGCCCGACGCCAATCGCTTCCCCATATCCGCGGGTACCACCGTGGCGCAAATCGTTGACGGGATGCAAATTCCCCGGTCCCAAGCCAAGCTGGTGTTCATCAACGGTATTCGCAAGGATCTGGAGACATCACTGCAAGGCGGCGAACGCGTGGCCGTCTTTCCGCCCTTGGGCGGAGGTTAGAGAGGCACCTGATACGCCATCGCACCGCTCATTATCATTGCGGGCGTCAGATCAGAAAGGGGGCCGACCATCGACCACACACCCGCTCACCTGCTGGATTTGATAGACAAGAGCGCCGAACGAATCAGCGGCCCGGACGGAGCCGACCTCCGAGTCGTTTCCACGTCTCGAACGCAAGCGATATCCGGACAGACCGGTGCGTCCTGCCGTGACGTCGAGATCGCGGCCCTGGAGAACGGCGTGGTCCCCTCGCGCTACCTGCGCAACCAATCCACATACGACTGCTCCGATCAGATCCGGTTCTTGCGGTCCCGGGTGGCCCTCGTGGGCTTGGGCGGCCTGGGAGGCGCAGTGGCCGAAATCCTGGCCCGGGCCGGCGTCGGCGCACTCAGCCTGATCGATGGCGATCGCTTCGAAGAGCACAACCTGAACCGGCAGTTGTTCTGCACCCAGGAGAACCTGGGCAGCACCAAGGCCTCAGCGGCCGAAGCCCGCGTGGCGGCCATCAACAGCGCAGTGGAGACCCGCGTGGTTCCGGCTTTCCTTTCGACCGAAAACGCATCTCAGGTGATCGCCGGCCACGATGTGGTGGTGGATTGCCTGGACAACATTCCGTCACGCTTTGTCGTGGAAGATGCGGCCCGGCAGGCCGGTATACCGTTGGTGTCGGCGGCCATCGCCGGATTGACGGGCCAGGTCACCGTGATCTATCCCCAGGATGGGGGGCTCGAATGGGTATACGGGCCGCGGGACAGCGCCCGGCAGACTCAAGGCGCCGAACATCTATTGGGTTGCCCGCCCCAAACCGTTGTGCTCGTGGCGGCCATGCAATGCGGCGAAGTCCTGTCCATCCTGTGCCATCGCACGAGCCAGCTGCTGCGCAACAAGCTCTGGATCGTCGATCTCTCCGATCATACCGTCGAAGTGCTGGCACTGGCCGGATGATCCTGGGGTGAAGACCTTTCGAATAGCGACGAGACCGTGAATGGTGGGGCGTTCCAACATCTGTATCTCTTTCTGCATCATCCTGCAGGGGCTCCTGGTCGTCAGCCTGATGATCGTCCTGCCCCTGGCAGGCGTGTATCTCCGGGGTGAGGCGCTTCAAACTTATCTCGAATTTCCACCCCTGACCCGCTATGTCGATCATGCGCCCTTTTCCTGGCCCGCCTTTTTCTTGTTCGCGTCCATTGAACTGTCGGCTGTGGTGCTGATCGTTGCATCGATCCAGCGCGTCCGCCGGGGGACCTGTGATGTAACATCGGTGAAACGCGATTTCCCCACCTGGGGATGGTTGGGGCTGGTCGTGATGCTCGGCGGATGGGGCCTGGCATGGAGCCGAGTGGAATGGTTCGCACCGTTACAGGCCCACACCTTTTGCCTGCCCTGGATCGGATACATCGTTTTTGTCAACGCATTGTGCCAGCGGCGCACCGGACGATGCCTGATCGGAGACGCACCTCGGCGCTTCGGCCTGTTGATCCTGGCCAGTGCCCTGTTCTGGTGGTTTTTCGAATACCTCAACCGTTTCGTGCAGAACTGGTATTACACCGGCATCGAGGAGTTCGGTGCGCCGGCCTACGCCCTTTTCGCATCGCTGGCCTTTGCCACGGTCCTGCCGGCGGTGCTGAGCACCTACCGATGGCTGCTCACCTTTCCCCTGTTCGCTACGGCGTTGGCCGACGGTTTTAACGTGCCCGCGCCTCGCCGCCCCCGCATATTGGCCGTTGCGATCCTGGCCACCGCCGCGACGGGACTGGCGCTGTTGGGCGTTTATCCGGACGCCCTGTTTGCATTGCTCTGGATTTCACCGCTGCTGATCCTCACCGCGTTGCAATCCCTGGCAGGCCGACAAACGATCTTCAGCCCCCTGGCGCGAGGCGACTGGCGAGCCCTGATCGCAGCGGCCCTGGCGGCCCTGATCTGCGGCTTTTTCTGGGAGATGTGGAACATCGGCAGCCTGGCCCGCTGGCACTATGCCATTCCCTACGTGGACCGATTCCACCTCTTTGCCATGCCGGTGCTCGGTTACGGCGGCTACCTTCCTTTCGGCCTCGAGTGCCTCGCCGTAGGAGAAATGGTGGTGGGGCGGCAACGCCTGTTGGCTGAGTGCCACCTGCAGCTAAGATAGGGACCGCCCCACCTCCTCGCCTTCGCTCATGGCATACATCAAATGACGCGGTTGCTTGGCGTCGCCGATGAAATGAGTCTCGATGCCCCGCTTCTTGAGCAGGTTGGCGGCGTCCCGCAGCGCCACAAACCGATCGGCCAGGACGAGGGTGTCCCAGGGCGCAAAGGATTGAGGCGTTTGATCGATGCGGCACTGCACCCCGTCGGGCAAAATCTTCTCGACGGTGACGTGTTTGAAGAGTTTCACCCGGCCCTGGTTGAGCCGCTCGCGCAGGTAGTAGCGGTCGTTGCTGGACATCTCTTCGCCAAAATGGGATCTGCTGTGCAGCACGATCACCGTGCGGCCGTTGCTGGCCAGGTAGTCGGCCAGGACCAGGCCGGCCTGGTTGCCGCCCCAGACGATGACCCGCGACCCGGTTTGGACGCTGCCGTCCAGCACCTCGGTCACCGTGCACACCTGCATGTCGGTGTTGTGAAGGCCCTTCACCATCGGCATGTCGGGCAGGCTGCCGGTCGCCAGAATGGCGATCTCCGGATCGATGTCGTCCAGAAGCGCGTCGCTCAACGGGCAATTCAGCCGCGTCTCCACGTTTAAGGATGCGAGTTCCGAAACGAGAAACGCGATCGGATCCCCGAGCTCGCTTCTTCCCGGAACCTTGGCCGCCAGCCGCAAAGCGCCGCCGGGTTCGGCGGCCTGGTCACACAGCACGACCGCATGGCCGTGCAGGGCCGCCATGCGGGCCGCCGCCAATCCGGCCGGACCGGCCCCCACCACCATTACCCGCCGCGGGAGCTCGGCCTTTGACATCTGCTGCAGCAGATACTCGCGGCCCACGTCGGGATTGACCACACATCCCCCCGGTTCCAGCCGGAGCACGGTGTGGATGCACCCCAGGCAGCACCCGACGCAAGGCCGGATCTTCTCCACCGCGCCGGTCCGCACCTTGGCGGGCCAATCCGGATCGGCCAGCAGCGAACGTCCCAGGGCCACCATGTCCGCCTTTCCGTCTGCGATGATCCCTTCGGCCAGCTGCGGCGATTTGATCCGGCCCACGGCGATCACCGGAATCGAAACCGTCTCCTTGACTGCCGCCGCCAGATGGATGAAACACCCCTGGTCCACGTACATGGAGGGGATCGTCAGCTGGCGGCTGCCATACACCCCCGCCGACACGTGCACGTAGTCCGCCCCATGGCTTTGCAGCATCGGCGCCAGGCGCAACGCATCCGGCAGGGTCCAGCCGTCGTCGATGTAGTCCTCGCCGTTCATGCGGATGCCCAATGGAAAATCGCGCCCGCACTTTTGGCGAATGTCGGCCATGACCTCGAGCAGAAACCGGATCCGGTTTTCGAAACTGCCGCCATAGGCGTCCGTACGCCGGTTGGCATTGGGGGACATGAATTGATTGATCAGATAGCCATGGGCCGCATGGATTTCGATAAAGTCGAATCCGGCCTCCTGGCAGCGGCGCGCCGCGTCGCCGAACGCGCCTGCAAGCATCTGGATCTCTTCCACTTCCAGGGCCTTGGGCACTCCTTTGACCACCGCCGGCGCCGGGATGGCCGAGGGGGCCACCTTGTGTTCATGGTAGGACTGGCGGCCGCCGTGCATCAACTGCACGCCCAGGCGACAGTCAAAAGGCTTCACCGCTGCCACCATACGACGCAGCGCAGGAATGCACCCATCGTCCCACAGGGCCGGCAGGTCGGGCAGTTCGGCGCCGGTGGGATGGATGCCCCCGCCGCCCACCAGCATCATGCCCACACCGCCGCGCGCGCGGGCAGCCATGTAAGCGATCAGCTGATCGGTGACATAGCCGCTGGCATCGACACCGAAATTGATGCTCATGGCGGACATGAGCAAACGGTTTTTGACGTTCATTCGGCCCATACGAATCGGTTGGAAAAGATGATGGAATTGTGTCATGGCGTCTCCCCGGTCCGAAAAGTTGTGCCTGAAGCCTAAGTGATCCCAGCCCAAAATGCAATGTGAAGCTTTTGCCCCTGGTATCAAGCGCATGAACAGACTGGACAAAACCTGCAAAGCGTGCCATGTTTTCACGAACGCATCAGCCGCCGGCGGCGGTTGGTGCGTCTGTCGTGTTGATCGGCCCGATGACCCTCATCGAGCCCACCCTACATGAAGGAAGAAAAATGCATAAACTACTGATCGACGAACCCGGTGCCGAACGTCTGCTGCTGGGTAACGAAGCCATAGCGAGAGGCGCCCTGGAGGCCGGGGTGGCCTTTGCCACCACCTACCCGGGCACCCCTTCGTCCGAAATTTCGTTGAACCTGTTCCAGGTCTCCCAACAGAGCGACCTGTACTTCGAATACAGCACCAATGAAAAGGTCGCCCTCGAAGTGGCGGCCGGTGCCGCCAATGCCGGACTGCGCACCATGTGCATGATGAAGCACGTGGGCCTGAATGTGGCGGCCGACCCGCTCATGACCCTGGCCTATGTGGGCGTGCGCGGCGGCATGGTGATCCTCTCGGCCGACGATCCCAACATGTTCTCCAGCCAGAACGAACAGGACAACCGCTATTACGCCAAGATGTCCGGTCTGCCCATGCTGGAACCCTCCTCGGTGCAGGAGGCCCTGGAGATGACGGCCTATGCCTTCGAGCTCTCCGAGCAACTGCACGAGCCGGTGATCTTGCGCACCACCACACGCATCAACCACTCCAGTGCCTTTGTGCGTCTGGGCCCATTGAAAAAGCCGGTCGCCAAAGGCCGTTTCAACAAGGACCCGTTCAATTACGTCACCGTGCCGGCCGTCTCGCGCCGGCTGCACGTCAAACTGCTGGAAAACATGGCCAAAGCAGCGGAGATATCGGAAAGCAGCGCCTACAACACGGTGACCGGCAACGGCACCTTGGGCATCGTGTGTAACGGCGTCAGTTACAACTATGTCAGAGACGCCGTGACCGAACTGGACATCGCCGAACGAACCAAAATTCTCCGGGTCGGCATGTCCAATCCCCTGCCGGCCGATAAAATCAAACAATACCTCAACGGATGCGAAAAAGTGCTGGTGGTCGAAGAGGGTGAACCCTTCATGGAAGAGGCGGTCAAGGCCTTTGCCCAGGAAGCGGGACTGACCCTGAAGATCCAGGGCAAGGGCGAAGGGCTCTTTTCGCGCTTGTACGAATTCGATCCGGCCATGGTGCGCCGCATCGTGGCCGGCTATTTCGGGGTGGCCGACATCCCCAAACAAAAGCTCGACCTGTCCGATGTCCCCGAGATCCCGGCCCGGCCGCCCAACCTGTGCGCCGGCTGCTCCCACCGCGCCACCTTTTACGCGGTGAAAAAAGCTGCCGAAGGCATGGACACCATCTATCCCAACGACATCGGATGCTACACCCTCGGCTTTCTGCCCCCGTTGAGCATGGGTGATTTTGTCATCTGCATGGGTTCTTCGGTCAGTTCGGCCTGCGGATTTTCCAAAGCCACCGATCAGAAGGTTGTGGCCTTCATCGGCGACTCGACCTTTTTCCACTCAGGCCTCACCGGCCTGGTCAATGCGGTGCACAACAACCACAACTTCACCCTGGTCATCCTGGACAACGGCACCACGGCCATGACCGGCCATCAGCCCCACCCCGGAGTGGACATGGACGCCTTGAACATGGCAGGCTACAACCGCATCTCCATCGAGGCGGTGGTCCGGGCCGTGGGCGTCTCCCATGTCACGGTCGTCAAGCCGTTCAAGATCAAAAAAAGCATCGATGCGATTCGCGAGGCACTGGCGTTCAAAGGGGTTTCGGTGATCATCTCACAGGAGATCTGCACCCTCTACGCCCGCAGCCAGGGCATCTTGAAACCGCGTGCCTTCCAGGTGTCAGACCGTTGCACCAATCACCGCGACTGCATCAATGAGCTGGCTTGTCCGGCCTTTTACCTGGAGGGGGAAAGGGTGCGCATCGACGCCGATGCCTGCGTGGGATGCGCGGTCTGCGCCCAGATATGCCCGGAGAATGCCATCGTGCCGGTCAAATCGGCCTGACTGGAAAAAACCATCCAGTTGATCTGGGATGCAACGGATGGATCGGCGGTATCGACGCAAGGATGCCAGTTACTAGAGGTTAAAGTATAAAGTTTTAAGTTTAAAGTGAAGGAATGCTGTCTGTTTCATACGGATCAAAAGCATATTCGTGATGAGATGCACTTCTTTAGCGAGAGACCCTGGGGCCTGCACAAAAAAACAAAATGGCCTTTTACCTTCACTTCAAACTTTACACTTTAAACTTAAAACTCAAAAAATAAGGTAACCACATGGAAACACTTCGATTGATCATTGTGGCTGTCGGCGGGCAAGGCAACCTGCTGGCTTCAAAAGTATTGGGTGAAGCGGCCCTGCTGGCCGGCATCCCCGTCCGGATGAGCGAAATCCACGGCATGGCCCAGCGCGGCGGCGTGGTCGAATCGGCTATCGTGTTCGGCGAAGCGCAGAGCAACATCATCTCCGACGCCGAAGCGGACATCCTGTTGGGCTTCGAACCCGCGGAAACCCTTCGGGCCCTGAACAAATGCAACCGGGAGACCGTGGTGATCACCAACCTTTCGCCTGTGCCGCCGTTCACAGTGGCCATCGGCAAAGGCGCCTATCCGGACCTGGCGCACATTCAAGACCTGATTCGCGCCAAGACCCGTCAGTTGATCGCATTCGACGCCGTGGCACTGGCCAAAGCGGCTGGCAGTGCCATGGCCCTGAACATCGTGCTGCTCGGCGCCCTGCTCCAGACCGGCCGATTGCCCATTACCGCCGAACAGCTTGAAACCGCCATCCGCACCAAAACCAAAAAGGCTTTTGTCGATAACAACTTAAAAGCCTTCCGGTTGGGATACGAGGCGGCCGAACGCGCCACCAGATCAACATAAAAAAGACCAGCATAAAGGCAGATCATATAAAAATTGATGGATTCGTAAAAAGCAGTTGCCGGAGGGCGCCGTAACAATCTCATCCGGAGGTATCCAAGGCCTGAGGAGCAGTGCCATGAAACGCCAAACATGGATGTGCGTACTTCTGGCCGCCGTTCTTCTGACCACGGCGGGCCGCCTGGCCATGTGGCCGGCCACAGCGGCGCAACCCCTGCCGCGATCCAGTCCGGCGGTCAACACCGTGTCCGATCCATCACCCAGGGGAAATGTGCTGCGTTTCGGCATGCCGGTCACCGATGTCGGACGGCTGGATCCCCACCTTGCCGCCGGCTCCCAGGATCGTGCCCTGGCCGATATGGTGTTCAACGGCTTGCTGCGTTATGCGCCGGGCGACGCGCCCAAACTCGAGCCCGACCTGGCCGCAGACATCCCCCTGTTCGAGATGGTAGGCGGCCGGCAGGTCTGGACGGTCCATCTTCGCAGGGGGGTCATGTTTCATGCCGGCCCCATGACCGACGCCTACGAACTCACGGCCGACGATGTGGTCTTTTCGCTCCGCAAATCGGCCGACCCCGCCCATTGCGCCTACGCCGGCGAGTACGACGGCATGACCTTCGAAAAAGTCGACGCGTATACGATCCGCATCATCCTCGAAAAACCGCTCTCGTCGATTCTCTTCCTGCCCAAGCTGACCGATTATGCCGGTGGTTTCATTGTCAGTAAACGGGCCGTCGAAGCCATGGGAATGGAGGCCCACCGTATTCACCCGGTCGGCACCGGCCCTTTTGCCTTCAAGATGCGTATTCCCAATGAAAAAATCATGTTGTCGGCCCACCGCCAGTATTTTCGCGGCCGGCCTGAACTGCAAGGGGTGGAGATCCATTTTTCATCGGATATCACAATACTCGAGGCGGATTTGCGCAGGGGCGACCTGGATGTCATCATGGGGTCCGGAGACAAGGAGTGGATCGAAAAGATGGAGACGGTGGGCGACGTCGCGATCGACACCCACGGGGTCGGCGAGGTGATCTCTCTGTATTTGAACACCCAGTTCAAACCGCTCCATGACGTCCGGGTCCGCAGGGCCATCGCCTATGGGATAGACCGAGAGGCATTCCTTTCCATTTCTCATCCCCGTCTGGTGGGCAGCGCCTATTCGCAAGTCCCGGTCCAGTTTCTTCCCGGCGGTTTGACACCGTCCGATGCGGCCCGGCTCGATCTGCTTTATCCACTGAACCTCGAAAAAGCCAGGGGACTGCTTGCCGACGCAGGTTATCCGGACGGGTTCACCATGGATCTGGTTGCTTCGGAAAAACGGCTCCACCGCGGATGTTTTGCGCTGATCGTCGAACAGCTCGCAAAAATCGGAATCGATTGCCGCATCACCTTCGTCCCCCACGGCGCCATGCACCGGTTGATCCGCCAGGGATTGCAGCCAATGGTCCTCTATACGGCCTGGCGCCCCAACGCCGACGCCTACCTGAGCCGCTTTTTTCACTCCGACGCCATCGTCGTCACCGGTTCGCATCCCGACACCAATTTTTCCCACTACCGCCAGATCGACCGATTGATCGAAGCCGCCCGGCTGGAAATCAATCCCGAAAAACAGATCCACCTTTGGGAACAGGCCCAAATCAGGATTTTGAACGATATGGCCGCTTACCCGATCATGTTCACGAAGCAGTGCTACGCCCGGAAAAGGTATGTGGACTACGGACACGAGCTGTCGTCGACCATGGCGCTCTATCCCCAGTTCACCGAGAAAACGAAGATGACGGCCAGACGATAGACGAACACGCCACCGTAAGGCGCGAATCGTAAGGGGATTGTTCGATGAACACCTATGCCAAGATCCTGGCCACCACCTTACCGCTGGTCCTTTTTTCCCTTTTTGCCACCGCCGGCACGACTTACTATTTCACCCACCAAGCGCTGACGCAGTTGGCCGAAACCTGGCTCGAGACCCGACTGGAAGAAGCCGTGCAAGCAGCCTCCGAACAGAGGGACATTCTTTATAAGTACGGTCTGGAAAACGTACCGGCCAGCAATGCCAAAGCCCAACTGGATGCCGGCCGCCGCATATCCCACATCGACGTGGGGCGCGAAGGCTATATCTTTGCCGTGGACACCCGGGGGGTCATTGCCATGCACCCGGACGAACGCAAGATCGGCACGGATGTCAGCGACCAGGCATGGTTTCGAAAACTGGGATTGGACGGCGGACGCCTCCGGTACGATGCCCAAGGCGTCAAAAGCCTGGCCCTTTTCAATTATTTCGAACCCTGGCAGTGGCACATTCTGGCCGTGGACCCGGAACGCGAAGTCTATGGCGTTGCCAACCGCATGCGACCCTATCTCGTCTATCTGGGCATCATCAGTTCCATCGTTCTGGCAGGAGCCCTGATGCTGCTTACCCGGAAAATCACCGCGCCCCTGCGGGAGTTGACCAACGGGGCCGAATCCATCGGCAAAGGCGACCTGGAGACCCGGATCGACATCCGGTCCAAGGATGAATTCGGCCGCCTGGCCTCTGTGTTCAACGAAATGGCCGCTCGGATTCAGGCCTCCCATCTCGAGCTGGAGAGTCGTGTGGCCGCCCGAACCGCCGAACTCAGTGAAACCAATCGGCGATTGAGAGGAGAAATCGAGGAGCGCGCCAAAGCCCAAAAAGAGCTCAGCGACAGGGAGCAAAACCTCAAGGCCATCCTCAGCGCGTCCCCGATCGGTATTGGCCTGGTGATTCACCGAAAGCTGGGTTGGGCCAACGAAACGATGTATCGCATGCTCGGTTATGAAAACGGCGATCTTCTCAACACGAGCGCCGAAATCCTCTATCCCGATCGCCAAGAATTCGAACGCGTCGGCAAGGTCATATATGACAGTATCGCCAAACACGGCATCGGCCAAGTGGAGGCCAAATGGGTACGTAAAAACGGCATGGTGTTCGACTGCCTGGTGCGACTCTGCTCCCTGTATCCCGACGATCCGGACAAGGGCCAAATCTTTGCCGTCATGGATATTTCCGAGGCCAAGCGTCTCGAGGCCGAACTGCAGCGCGCCAAGAAAATGGAGGCCATCGGGTTGCTGGCCGGCGGCGTGGCCCACGATCTGAACAATATCTTATCCGGCATCGTCAGTTATCCGGAACTGCTATTGCTCGATCTGCCCAGTGAGAGCCCCCTCGTCAAACCCATCGCGACCATCAAAAAATCAGGCGAAATGGCGGCCGCCATCGTCCAGGACCTGCTGACCATGGCCAGACGCGGCGTTGCGGTCAGCGAGGTCGTCAACCTCAACCAGATCGTCGCCGAACAAATGAAAAGCCTTGAATTCAAAAATCTGATGTCTTGTCATCCCAATATCCAGGTTTCCATTGCGCTGGCGCCCGACCTGCTGAACATCAACGGCTCCGTGCCCCACCTGTCCAAAAGCGTGATGAACCTGATGCTCAATGCCGCCGAAGCGATGCCCAAGGGCGGCAAGATCGATATCATCACCAGCAATGCCTACATTGACAGGCCCATCCGGGGATACGAGCATGTGGCGCCGGGACAGTATGTGCAACTTTCCATCGCCGACACGGGCGTGGGGCTCAACGAAAAAGAGATGGAGCGGGTTTTCGAACCCTTCTACACCCGGAAAAAGATGGGACGCAGCGGCAGCGGCCTGGGAATGGCCGTGGTCTGGGGCACTGTCAAGGACCATAGCGGGTTCATCGATATTCAAAGCGCAAAAGGCGTGGGCACCACCTTCACTCTCTACTTCCCGGCCACGAAGGAGTATGTGAAGGCCGAATCACCGAAATTTTCCCCGGACCGATATAAGGGCAACGGCGAAAAGCTGCTGGTGGTGGACGATGCCGACGTGCAGCGCGAAATCGCCAGGCGAATTCTTGAAAAACTGGGCTACGACGTGACCTGCTGTTCCAGCGGCGAAACAGCGGTCGAGTACCTAAAGGATCATACGGTGGACGTGATGGTACTGGACATGATCATGGACCCGGGAATGGACGGGCTCGACACCTACCGCGAAATCCTCCGGTTCAAGCCCGGAATCAAGGTCATTATCGCCAGCGGCTTTTCAGAATCAGAAAGGGTCAAGGCAGCCCAGGAGCTGGGAGCAGGCCCATATATTCGAAAACCCTATACCATCGAGACCATAGGAATGGCCGTGAAAACCGCTTTGGCAGGCAAGCCGTGCCGAAAGTGATCCCCTGGCGACCCATGCAAAACAACAGAAGCATAAAGGGGCCATTCGGGCCCGAACCGCAAGACACCTCACCGTCACAATTGGAAATCCCCGGCGGCGTCTACCTGTGCCAGGTCAGTGAAACAGTCTCCTGCGGCGCTTGCTGCGGGCTCTATAATCTATCAAACGTGTCGCGGGCGAGTCTCTCGGCCATGCTGGCCCATCGGACTGTGCAGTTCCAGAAAATACCCAGGACCGTGGCGGCCATCGATGAGTTTGCCGCCCGGATGCAGGCCGTCGAGCCCCAAAACCGGCCCTTTCCTCAATTTCACCACTGCCCGTTCATCGGTCTGATCGGCAAGGATCGACAACGGGTGGGGTGCCTGCTGCACCCGTTGGCGGAAGGCAATGCCGGGATCGATTATCGGGGCTTGAGCTACTACGGCGGTCTGGCCTGCAGGAGCTATTTCTGCCCCGCTCCCCACGAACTCCCGGCCCGCTACAAACGGGTCCTTCAAACGGTGATCGACGATTGGTACACCTATGGCTTGATCGTCACCGAAGCGGTGTTGGCTGGCGCCATTTTCGGCCGGATCGAAACGATGCTCGGTCGCTCCCTGGTGCCGGAGCTGTTCGACAAAAACCCGGCGGCGCGCGCCGCATTGAACGACCTGCTCCGGATAAAGATCGACTGGCCCTATCGTCCCGCACATGCCGACACGCCCTGCCACCATTTCTTCCCGGACGCCGGCGATATCAAGCCGGCCATCGACTATGAAACGATCGGTGCGCCTCCTGCCCCGGCCGATGACATCCTGGTCGAACTCGTCTCCGAATTCAAATCCGTCGACGATTTGGCCGATGCCCGTGAATGCATCTCCCGCGCGATTCAGAACGTGGTCGCGGCCCTGGCATCGAAGATTTGACAATCGACGATCGGTGCAAATCTATACACCATGCCGCCCAAATAAAAAACCGAACCATTGGAGCACACGAACTGCGCTAAGGAACCCGATCGATGCAAGACCACAATATCGACCGATGGATGCATGCACATGATTTTGAAATACAGAACCGCGCCAACGAACGGCGGGTGCTGTGGGTTATCGGCCTTACCGTTGTCACCATGGCAGCCGAAATCACGGCCGGCTTGCTATTCGGCTCCATGGCCCTGCTCGCCGACGGCTGGCACATGGGCACCCACGCGGCGGCGTTGGGAATCACGGCCCTGGCCTATCATTTTGCCCGCAGGCATGCCCGCGACCGGCGATTCACCTTCGGTACGGGTAAGATCGGAGTGCTGGGAGGCTACAGCAGCGCCGTGGTACTGGCCGTCGTGGCCTTGCTGATGGCCGTCGAGTCGGCCGAAAGGCTGTTTCATCCCCAGACGATCCGCTTCGACGAGGCCCTGATGGTGGCGGTCCTGGGGTTGGTCGTCAATTTGGCCAGCGCCCTGCTGCTGCAACAACCGCATCACGGCCACGGTCCGGATGCGTCTCACCAGGGACATGGGCATGACCACGACCATCACCATCACGACCACCCCGACCACAACTTGCGCAGCGCCTATCTTCATGTGTTGGCCGATGCCCTCACTTCGGTGCTGGCCATTGGGGCCCTGGTCGTGGGAAAGTTCTGGAACTGGGTGTGGATGGATGCGGTCATGGGCATCGTCGGCGCCCTGATCATCGCCCAGTGGGCCAGGGGGCTTTTGAAAGATACGGCGCGGATCCTGCTCGACCGCGACATGGACAAGGAGATGGTGCAGCGCATTCACGATCTCATCGAGGCCGATGCCGACAACCGGATCGCCGATCTGCACATCTGGAAAATCGGATCCAATCAGATGGCCGCCATCGTCTCGGTGGTCACCCATTTTCCCAGGCAGCCGGACCATTACAAGCAACTGCTCGCCCCCATCGAACAGATGGCCCATCTCACCGTGGAAGTGATCGACTGCACCATCGGCCCATGCCTCACCACCAACGGCGGCCTTGCCAAATAAGTGCTTTTATCCTATGGCAGAGCGATGCATCCCGCCCCGCAGCGATATTATGACCTGAACCGCTATTTCCGCGACCGATTCGGCTGCCGGGTCCACAAGCTGACCGTGGACGCCGGGCTCACCTGCCCCAACCGCGACGGCACCGTGGGCCGCGGCGGCTGCATTTACTGCAACGCCCGCGGTTCCGGTACCGGCGCCTTTTCCAGGGGACTGTCTATCACCGAACAACTCGACATCAGCAAGGCAGCGGTGGCCGCAAGATTCAAGGCCCGGAAATTCATCGCTTATTTCCAATCCTTTTCCAACACCTATGCACCGGTCGAACGACTCCAGGCCATGTATGACGAGGCCCTGGCCGTGCCGGATATCGTGGGCCTGGCCATCGGCACACGGCCCGATTGCGTGGATGAAGCCAAACTGAACCTACTGGAAGATTATGCCCGCGATCACATGGTCTGGATCGAGTATGGCCTGCAGTCGGCCCACGACCGCACCCTGTCCGCCATCAACCGCGGCCACGATGTGAACACCTTCGAAGCGGCTGTACAAGCCACCGCCGGCCGGGGAATGGAGATTTGCGCACATATCATCCTCGGCCTGCCTGGAGAGACGGGCGACGACATGCGTGCCACGGCCGATTTCATAGCCCGCCTGCCCATCGACGGCGTGAAACTGCACCTGCTCTACGTGGTTAGAGGCACCCCCATGGAAGCCCTCTACCGGTCCGGGACATATCGTTGCCTCGAGCAGGCGGATTATGTGGAAATGGTCTGCGACGTTCTGGAGCGTTTGCCGACTCGGATGGTGATTCAAAGACTCACCGGCGATCCCCACCGGGAGGAACTGGTCGCCCCCGTCTGGGCATTGAAGAAAAGAGAGACACTCGAGTCGATCCGGCGCCGCCTGATGGAACGCGATAGCTTTCAGGGCAAAGCGTTTGCGGCCAGGGCTCCGAACTGACTCCCATTCATTGGACCCGGCCCTGGTGGAACAGGTGGCCGATGCCATCCGAATTTTTACATCAAACAACGCCTTGAAAGCAGGCTCCTCGGTTCGGATCACATTCAGTCAGAATTGTTGGGTTGCGGAAAAGTGACGGTGGGAGGGCAGGAAAAACTGAGCTATAGCCACATCGCTGTCCTGGTCAATAAAAAAGGCACACTTCCATGACGGGAGTGTGCCCTGAAGCTGAAGCAGCTTTATTTATCGAACGGTCACGTTGACCGCCGACGGTCCCTTGGGTCCCTGCTGGATATCGAAGGTCACTTTTTCGCCTTCGTTGAGCGACTTGAAACCACTGGCATTGATACCGGTGTGATGAACGAATACATCCGGTCCGCCATCTTCCTGCTCAATGAACCCATACCCTTTGCTGCTATTAAACCACTTTACTGTTCCACTTGGCATAGTAACATCCTCCTTTCTTAAAAAATTCTCAAAGCTTCATACTTGAGGATGTCACCTGGAACACGTCGGACTTTCCTTAAGCGCGAAACTACCCGCCAATGAAGATCGGGTCTTTATTGATTGACTGTACAGTAGCACTTTTTTTGTAGAAAGCAAGTATAATCTATTCTTTATCGATTTTTGCCATCCTGACACCGGAGGACCGCCTCAAACCATCGGGTTGCGTGGCAAAGCAAGGGTTCATGCTTATAGTGACTCATACATCGCGGCCATAGATAGTGCCCATCCACAAATGGCCAATTGGCCCGATATCGGTGTTGCACGAAAAATTTAATCCTCGGGATATTGACCATATGCCTGCGGTTAAATTTTTCGTGCGCCTTGATCTCGACCCAATTTGCCTATTTGTGGACGGACACTAGATAGATCGTCTATGCGATCGCTACAGAAAATTCCCTTCAGAAGGAGAAGGTTATGAAAACGGCTGAAGACATTTTGAACGACAAAGGCCCAGGGATCATGGTCAGCGTCACCCCGGACCAGCGGCTATCCGATGCCATCGCCAAGATGAATGCGGCCAACGTCGGCGCCATGTTGATCGAAGCAGAAGGCGAGATTATCGGCATCTGGACCGAACGGGACCTGCTGCGGGCGACGGGCAGTCCCGGTTTTGATCCGGAGCAGGCCGTTATCGGCGATCATATGAAGACCCATCTTCATTTTGCCGATGCCGATACGCCGGTGGAGCGGCTCGAAGAGATGTTTCTGGGGCTTTATATCCGCCACATCCTCATTCGAAAAGAGGAACGTTTCATCGGACTGCTGTCCATCGGAGACGTCCTGCGGGCCAGCCTCCTGGAAAAAGACAAGCAGATCAAGAAGCTCAACGCCATCGCCAGCTGGCAATATTACGAAAACTGGGGGTGGGACCGCAAAAAGCGCGGCAAGACCAAATCCAGGTAAGGGGATTCAGCCAGGACGAGGGCGCCTCTCCTCTCGAATCGGCTACAGGGGATTGAACCGTTTGGCCAACGGAAAGCGACGACCTTCGCCAAACGCCTTGGGTGTCACCTTGAGACCGGGTGCGGCCTGGTGGCGTTTATATTCGTTGCGGTCCACGCGGGCCGTGATATCGGCCACCGCTTGGGGATCGTGACCGGCGGCCACCAGTTCATCGACCGACATGGCTTTTTCCACGTAGCCCTCGAGGATGGCATCGATGACCTCATAGGGCGGCAGGTCGTCCTGGTCGGTCTGATCGGGTTTGAGCTCGGCCGAAGGGGCCTTCTCCAGGATGCGCATGGGAATCACCTCCTGCTCCCGGTTGATCCAGCGGCATATCTCGTAGACCAGCGTCTTGGGCACGTCGGAGATGACGGCCAGTCCGCCGTTCATGTCCCCGTACAAGGTGCAGTAACCCACCGCCAGCTCGCTCTTGTTGCCTGTGGAGAGCACCAGGCAGCCGTCCCGGTTGGAAACCCCCATGAGCAGCGTACCGCGGATACGGGCCTGCAGGTTCTGTTCGGTCAGACTCAACGCCGTGTCGTCCGCGTCCGGCACGAGCAGGCGGACAAAATCCTGGTACAACCCGTCGATGGGAATGATCGAATAGTCGACCCCCAGGTTGCCGGCCAGATTGCGGGTGTCCTGGTAGTTGTCCGGAGAGGTGTAGCGCGATGGCATGAATATCGTAGCGATCTGCTCCGGACCCAGGGCCTGGACAGCGATATAGGCCACCAACGCCGAATCGATACCGCCCGACAAACCGATGACCGCCTTCCTGAAACCGCATTTGGTGACATAGTCGCGAGTGCCCATGATCAGGGCCTGCAACACGGCCTCGGTGTCCGAACCAATAACCGGGTGCATCTCGCCCCGGCCGTCGGCCGTATCGTACAGCACCATGTCTTCAGCAAATTCCGCGGCGCGGGCCACGACCTGGCCCCTGACATCGAAAACAGCGCTGGCGCCGTCAAACAGAATGTGATCGTTACCGCCCACCTGATTGGCGAACACGACGGTGACCTTGTGTTTGCGCGCCAGGGTCGCGAGCATGGTATCGCGGAAGACGCGCTTGCCCTTGTGAAACGGCGAGGCGGCGATATTGATCAACACGTCCGCGCCATCCCGTACCAGCTGGGCCACCGGGTCGCGGGCATAAAGCCGGCGCCGGAACACATCCTTGTCGTTCCAGGCATCCTCGCAAATGGTCAACCCGATGCGATGGCCCTTGTAGTCGACCGGTTGGGTGGCTGTTCCAGGTTCGAAATGGCGCTGCTCGTCGAACACATCGTAAGTGGGCAGCAGTTGCTTGTTGGCGGTGTGCAATATCCGGCCGTCCTCGAACAGCACCGCAGAATTGAACAGGGCCTTACCGGTTTCATCCGGATTGCCGGTGACCAACCCACAGATCACCCCGATGCCGTGCACCTCCTTGACCAGGGCCGCCAGACACTTTTCATTGGCGGTCACGAAGGCCCCATATTCCAGAAGGTCCCGGGGTGGATAGCCGCACAGGGCCAGTTCCGGAAAAACGGCCAAATCACACCCCTGCTCCATGGCCCGGCGACTCCCCTCGACGATCAAGGAGAATTGACGTTTAAAATCCCCGATAAGCGGATTCACCTGAAAAATGGCAATTTTCATAACACGCACCTGTTCTACCGGACCACCTGAGGGTTGAATGTCTCTGGCCGGGCCCGATTGCTTTTAACCTACAGACCTGAATCTTTTATCCGCAAAGGTCCTAAAATGCAATTTCGATTCAGTCCCGCAACATTGCCAAGGCGCTCGTCCGCATGATAAAGATGACATCATGTAAAAAGCAGATATCTGCCAGGAGGATACCCATGAGAAAAGTCACCATGGTTTTCGTCGCGCTGTTACTCATCGTCTCCCCCGTCGCCGCCGAAACCATCTATATATGGACCGATGAGAATGGCGTCAAACGTTTCAGCAACCAGCTTCCAGAAGGGGTTGAGGACTACGAGACCGAAGAGGGCGCGGCTTCGGATGGCGAAGGTGGAGAGCGGCCCGAATTCGATCGGATGATCGAAGAGGTCAAGCAGGAAAATCGCCAATCCGACATCGAGAGGGAAGAGGAGGCCGCCCGGCGCAAGGCGGAAGCGGAACGCAAGGCCAAGGAAGAAAAAGAGGCCCGGATCGCCGCCGAACGAGACCGCCTTCAAAAACAGATCGATGCGTTGAACAACAGGGCCCTCAGTCCGACTTTCACCCAAGGCATGCGGGACAATCTGATTCGTCAAATCCAGGAAAAGATCGATGCATTGAAATAGTGCCCGGCTGAACCTGGAACACGAGTTGTGGAATGTGTGTTTGCGTCTCACGGGTTTTGTTCGGATTGACACAAACCGGCTTGCACGGGTGGGATGATCTTTGTACCAGTCGCTGAAAAATCTGGCCAAGAAAATCTACGAGCGCTTCATCAAACTCAAAGGCGCCCCGCGGGAACTTGCCTTGGGGTTTGCCTTGGGTTTGTTTATCGGCATGAGCCCGTTTTTCGGGATGCATATCGCCATCGGCGTCATTTGCGCGTCGATTCTCGGTTGGAGCAAGATCGGCGCTGCCATCGGCGTTAACATCACCAATGTGTTCACCGTACCGTTCATTTATCCGGTCACCTACTGGGTCGGTTCGAAAATCACCGGATTCACGAAACACGTGAGCTGGCCCACCTCCCCTGATTTCGACGGATTTTTACAGCTCTTGAAAGATTCGCCGATGATCGTACTCGACCTGTGCGTGGGGGGCGCAATTCTGGGTATTCCCATTGCCGTCATCGGCTATTATCTGGCCTTCAATGCCATCACCGTCTACCGCCAGAGGGTGCGGGAGCGGGTGCGCGAACTCAAACGGCAACGTAAGTTGAAATCCCAGGCAAAGAAAAAGACAAGACGGCGTAAACCGCGCAAAGACAAATCTCAAACGCAGAAAACCGCCGCAGCCCCTACCGGCGGGAAACCCGGCAAGCCATGACGCAGCGGATGGGGCGGTTTCATCCACGGAACGGACCGGCCGCTATTTTAACACGCTGATCACCAGGTAACTGCAATATCCGATGTAGACGGCCAGCAGGATGGCACCTTCGAGCCTGTTGATGCGCCCCTGGCCTTTGAATCCGTATCCCAGGACAAACAGAGAAAACGTCAAAGCGGCCATGACCGTCATGTCCCTGAAGAAAACCTCCGGCCCCACGGTCATGGGTTGAATCGATCCCGCAATACCGACCACGGCCAGGGTATTGAACAGGTTGGAGCCCAATATATTGCCCAGGGCGATGTCGTGTTCATTTTTCCGCGCGGCGATGACCGACGAGGCCAGCTCGGGCAGAGAAGTGCCGACCGCCACAATGGTCAAACCGATGATCAGGTCGCTCACCCCGAAGCCGCTGGCGATTCCCACGGCCCCCCAAACGAGCAGGCGTGAACTGACGATCAACAGCACGAGACCGACCACCAGCCAGAAAATCGCGCGCCGAATGGGCATGATGTTCTCCGCCAATGCCTGGGCCATTTCGCTGCCCAGTGCATCGGCCGGGCGTCGCACCCCTTGGAAAATGGTCCAGCCCATGAGGCCGGCGAACACGCACAGGAGCACCAGGGCGTCGAATCGGGTGATGCGTCCGTCCCACAATTGCCATGCGGCCAGCAGGGTGACTCCGGACAGGATCGGCAACTCCTTACGCAGCACCTGGGAGTGGACGGCGATGGGGCTAAGCATGGCCGTAAGTCCCAGAATCAAGGCGATATTGGTGATGTTCGAGCCGTAGGCATTGCCCAGTGCGATACCCGGCGTGCCTTGGGCGGCCGCAAAGGCCGACACCACCATTTCCGGTGCCGACGTACCGAAACCCACGATCACCATGCCGATCAACAGCGGTGACATCCCTAAATGCCGCGCCGTGGCGGCCGACCCTTCGACAAACCGATCGGCGCTCCATACCAACAGCGCCAACCCGGATATCACTGCTAAAATCGCCCACATCATGGAATTCGTCACGCCTCCCTGCCCTTGCGGCGTTATCGGCTCAGCACCTCAACCACCTTCTCCAAGAGCCCGTTGACTGTAAACGGCTTTTCTATAAAGTCAATATCTGCTTCCAGAACACCCTGCCGGGCGATCACGTTGTCGCTGTAGCCCGACATGTAGAGCACCCGGGCTTCCGGATGATGCGCCGCGATCCTGGCAAAAACTTCGGGGCCGTTCATCCCCGGCATGACCACATCGGTCAGCACCAGGTCGATGGGCGCACCGTGCGATGCGGCCTTCTCAACAGCGTCCCCGACCGAAGCCGATTCGAACACGACGTAACCGCCGCGCCGGATCACGGAGACCGCCATGGCGCGAACCGCGGGGTCGTCTTCCACAACCAGCACCGTTGCAGTGCCGGAGCCGATCCCATGTACGGTAACCGTCGATGGCGGCTGTACCTGAATCGGAAGGGGTGCGTCGCTCAACGGCAGATAGATTTTAAATGTGGCGCCTTGCCCCGGTTCGCTGTAGGCCCAAATGTTGCCGCCGTGCTGTTTGACTATGCCGTAAGAGGTCGCCAATCCAAGGCCGGTGCCCTTTTCTTTGCCCTTGGTAGTAAAAAACGGTTCGAAAATGCGGGACAGGGTCTCCTTGTCCATGCCGCAGCCCGTATCGCTGATCCGGATCATGGCGTAATCACCGGGCGTCACACCGGACTTTAGATCGGCATAGGTCTCATCCAGCACAACCCGACCGGTTGCAATGGTCAATGTCCCGCCGTCACTCATGGCGTCCCGGGCGTTGACCGCCAGGTTCATCAGCACCTGGGTCAATTGGGCGCTGTCGGCAGCCACGGTCAACGGCTCATCCGACAGACGCAGCTGCAATTCAATATCCTCCCCCAGCAGTCGTTGCAGCAGGCGTTCCAACTCCGCCACCGCGGCATTGACATCCAGGCGCTTGACCTCGAGCAGTTGCTTGCGACTGAAGGCCAGCAACTGGCGGGTCACATCCCTGGCCCGAATGGCGGCATCGAAAATTTCCCGCAACGGCGCGTGGTGGGGATGGCCGTCCTGCAACTCTTCGAGCACCAGTTCGGCATACCCCATGATAATCGACAGCAGGTTGTTGAAATCATGGGCCACGCCGCCGGCCAACCGCCCCACGGATTCCATCTTCTGGGCCTGGTTGAGCTGTTCCTGCAGCGCTTCTCGCTCCGCGTTGGCCCGATGGCGTTCGGTGATGTCCCGCGTCACGCCCTGCAATCGGACGGGCCGGCCGGCATCGTCATAAAGCACCTTGCCATGGATCTCGACCCAGATCGGCTCACGGTTCTTTTTAAACATCGCGACGTCGAAAACGACACCGGCTCCCCCAGGTCCCTTTTCCAGCTCTCCGGCGATCACACGGGCCATCTCGTTGAAATTGTCGTCATCGCAATGGTCCGGCAACCGGCTACCGATCCACTCTTCCGGGGTATGGCCGGTAAGTAGGGTGATGGCCGGATTGACATAGGTGAACCTGAGATCGAGGTCCATCACCCAGATCACGTCGAGGGTGTTGTCGGCCAGCAATCGATAGCGATTTTCGCTATCGCGCAGCTCTGCGGTTTTTCGGGCAACCTGTTTGCGCAACGACCAGGACCAAAGGGAAAAGGCCAGAAGAAGCACCAGCAACGCCACGGCAACCAGAGCCACGTACCCCAGCATCATCCGAACACCGAAATGCGTATCTTCGTATACGCCCATCCATCGCTCATAGATGCGTCGATACTCGCCGGTGGCCTCGATCGCCTTCAACCCTTCGCTCAACTGGGCCAGCAGCGCTTTGTGACTGTGCGGCACCGCATAACAGTAGCCTGGACTGAGCAGGGGCTGCCGTCCGACGGTCAGGTTTTTCCAATCCTGTTTTTCGATCCAGTACAGAGCGGTCAGGCGCGACACCAGGGCGCAATCATGGTTGCCCCGCACGAGTTCGAACAGAGCGTCCTCCTGCGCATCGACCACGGTGATCCGATCCGCGAGGCCGTTTTTAAGCACAAAATCGTGCATGATATCGCCCTGCTGAACGACGATGCGACGTCCGGTCAGGTCGGCGACGGCGGTGGGCGGTTCCCCCTCACCGGTCCGCACCACGGCCACGCAATGATTGACGGTATGGGGTGCGGTAAAATCAAAGGCCAGGTCTCGCTCGGGCGAGTAGAACATACCCTGCAGCGCATCGATCTCGCCGCGCGCCAGGGCATCGCGGACCTGCTCCCACGGCCCCAGGCGGATCTCCACATCGAGCCCCAACTCCCGGGCGATGGCCCGCGTGAGATCCACATTATATCCGGACGGACGGCCGTTCTCATCCAGATATTCGTACGGCGGGTAGTTGTGATCACCTCCGATCACGATTCGGCGCGGGACGGGCTTTTCCAGTTGCACCGAATTGTCGGCCAGAAGGTGGGCATGCATGCCATGCCCTGCGACCCCACCGATCACAGCAATAATCAAGAAAGCGAAAGCCCGAAGGTGGCGTAAAGTTCCCAATTTCATCAAAAATGCCTTTTTCCCCTTGACAACGGATCGATATTTCACGTTAATTGAAGTGACCTATTTCTCTCAGCGGCTGGATCTCCTTCAGCCATATGCCCATTGAAAACCGTTACTTAAATTGAATCTGAAAGCCGGGACAGCGCAGCGGAGCACGAGGCGAGGCTGTTGTACCTATTTTCAGCACGCTGTTCAATGATAAGGCGCAACACTGCTGACAAGCGCACATGGGGGCAGCCATGAAAAAATACGTGATTGCGGCAATTCTGGTCGGGGTGGGCGTGGTGATCGCCTTTCCCTTGCTGAGCATGACCTACTACACCATGGTGAGAACCTCCACACCGGATTTTTGTGCAACGTGCCATGAGATCAAACCGGCGGTGAGGGAGTGGCGTGCGTCCACCCACGTGAACAATCCCCAGGGGTTCGTGGCCGACTGCATGGACTGCCATCTGCCCGCGCCCCACAAGACCTTCGATTTCTTCTTCGCCAAAACGCTCCACGGTGCCAAGGACGTGGTCATGCATTTCATCATCGACGAATACGACCGGCAAAAAAACAGGGAGGCCGCTTACGCCTCCTTCGACAATGCCCAGTGCCAGAAGTGCCATCGCAACTTGCTGGACATGCCGGACAAGCGCGGCGCCATGCTGGCCCACCGCTCGGTACTTTACGCCCGGCCCGGTTACGAACGCAAGTGCGTGGACTGCCATTGGGATCTCGTGCACAACCCCAGCGAAACCGTCCAATTCAAGCAGTACCGCAAACTCCCCTATCACGCCAAGGGATTGAGAAAACTTTAAATACAAATCCTGATCACAGGTTACTGTCAATGCTTTCGGATATTTCAAAGAAAGGAGCAAAAACCATGAGGCGACGAAAAGTGTTGATTTTTACGGCTGTGACGATCCTGGCGCTGATCGCAGCCGGGGTCTCGCCACCGGCCATGGCCCAGCCCAACTTTGCCAAGGTCAAGGAGTTCCGCATCGAGCGGAGCATCCCCCCGGAGGCGGTCGCCTGCATCGAGTGCCACAAACAGACCAGCCCCGGTCTGTTTGCCGATTGGGCCAACAGCCGCCATGCTAACGCCAACATCACCTGCCTGGACTGCCATCTGGCCCAGCCCGGAGATCAGGATGTGGCCAAGGGGCATGACGCGGTTTACAGCCGCAAAGACCTTCCCTATGCCGAAGCAAAGTACAAAGTACCCGTCGCCACCGTCGTCACGCCCAAGGATTGCTCCCGCTGTCACCCGGACGAGGTGACCCAGTACAGCAAAAGCAAACACGCCAACACCATCGAAATCATGTGGAAGCTCGATCCCTGGCTGAACAAGGGCATGAATTCGGACAACGAGCGCAAGACCGGCTGCTACCACTGCCACGGCACGGTGCTGGCCATCGATGACAAAGGCAAGCTCGATGCCACCACCTGGCCCAACGTGGGCGTGGGGCGTCTGAACCTGGACGGCAGCAAGGGGTCGTGCACCTCCTGCCACAGCCGCCACCGCTTCGCGGTATCCGAAGCGAGAAGACCCGAAGCGTGCGACTCCTGCCACCTGGGGCCGGATCATCCCCAGATCGAAATATACGAAGAGTCCAAGCACGGCACGATCTACCACGCCTTCAATGACGAGTTCAACTTCAAGGCCGCGGCCGGCACCTGGACGCCGGGGACCGACTACCGGGCGCCCACCTGCGCCGCCTGCCACATGAGCGGCTCGGGCAAGGTCATGGGCACCCACGACGTCACCGAACGCCTCTCCTGGGAGACGCAGGCCCCGCTCACCGTGCGGCCCCAGGACTTCGCCGCCTTCCCTTCGGGCACCGACTGGAAGGTGGAGCGCGAAAAAATGAAAAATGTCTGCCTCGCCTGTCACAGCGACGCCTGGGTCGACGATTTCTACCAGGGCTACGACAAGGCGGTGGAAGAGTACAACGAAGTCTACTTCAAGCCGGCCAAGGCCAAGTTCGACGAACTGAATTCAAAAGGATTGCTGGATCAGACCAAGTTCTTCGACGAGCGTCTCGAAGTCGAATTTTACGAACTCTGGCACCATGAAGGCCGCCGGGCGCGCATGGGCGTCATGATGATGGCCCCAGACTATGCCTGGTGGCACGGCTTCTATGAAGTCAAGCTGCGCTTCGCCAATTTCATGGAAGAAGCCAACCACCTGATCGAAACCGGTCAGAAGGCTTACATCGCCAAGGACTTCCCCAACGCCACCGGCGATACGACCCGGCCGCCCAAGATTTTCGGCGGGAAGTAACGGGTTAGAAGCAGGTTCACAGAACCGTGCACGGGATATCCTGTGCACGGTTCAAATCGCGACCATACAACGAGGCGCCCGAGACAGGACCGGGCGCCTCGTCTGTTCTCAGCGACTTGAAGCAACATTTCCGAATTCCACCTCCTTTTCTGTCACTTGATGGCTATGTAAAACGTCGCTGTCGGACGGCGCCGTAACAAGTTCAAGATCAAGGCGTGCGACATTCCATGTCCTGAGGCGTACTTGTCGTACGCCGCAAGGACCACGGGATGAGCACAACGCAGATATTGGACGTGTTACGGTGACGTCAAACTTGACTCAAGTCAAGGACGCCGCGTCTGCTCCCGCGATATGACCCAACTATCTCGATCCCTTGTTGTTTTAAAGTCAAAAAAATCTCGAAGGGAGTGAATCGCTATCACATCGTCTTCTTGCAAACCAAACGCCGGCGCCAAAAAGTCCAACTGCTGGGAATTCATGCAGTGCGGCCGTGAACCGGGCGGCGCGAAGAGTGGGGAGCTTGGCATTTGCCCGGCGGCGGTCGATCACTCGTTCGACGGCATCAATGCCGGAACGTGCGCCGGGCGCATCTGCTGGGCGGTTTCCGGCACCTTTTGCGACGGTCGCGTGCAGGGATCGTTTGCCGAAAAGCGTGCCTCGTGCCTCGACTGCGATTTCTACCGGTCGGTTCACGCGCAAAAACAGACCACGCCCCACAACACGAGGTTCCTGCACTTCATCGACCGTAAAGGCCACAGTCCCTTTTTCGACCGCATGACCCGCAGACGCGTCGCGGCCGGCGAGCGCTTCGTCGACCAGGGTGCAATCGAGGACACGGCCTATATCATCCAGAGCGGCGCATGCCTGGTCATCGTGGAAAAAGAGGGCGAACTGCACCCCGTGGATCACTACGGCCCGGGTGACATCGTCGGCGGTCTGGGCATTTTGACCGGCGAACCGCGGCGCGCCCACGTGGAGGCGGAAACGGAGATGGACCTGTGGGTCATGACCCGCGCCCAGTTCGACGCGTTCACCGAGAAAGACCCGGACCTGTTGGATTTCATCACCGAACTGGTGGCCGATCGGTTCGACAGCCGGCGGCCCACCGCTTACCGGACCATCGGCAAGTACGTGACCACCGATATCATCGGCCGCGGCGCCTTCAGCATCGTTTACAAAGGCTTTCACAGCGTGCTTAACACACCGGTGGTGATCAAGATGATGCGTCACGACATGGCCCTGCACCCCGAATTTTTCGAGAGCTTTTACAACGAAGCCAAAACCATCGCCTCCCTGGAGCACGACCATATCGTCAAGGTCTATGACTTCGACGAGCGTTACCGGACGCTGTTCATCATCATGGAGCAGGTCAAAGGCGAGATGCTCAAAACCCTGATCAGCCGTCTGGGTACCCTGCCACCCGGTCTCGCGGCCCGATTTATCCGGCAGATCGGCGCCGCGCTGGCGTATGCCCACCAACGCGGGATCGTGCATCGCGATATCAATCCCGCCAATATCATCGTAGAACCGAACGACCGGATCAAGATCCTCGATTTCGGACTGGCCTGCCCCACCGGCACCGAAGACTTCACCGGCCTGGGCACGGCCGCCTTCATGGCACCGGAGCAGATCGAGGGAGGCCCGCTCGACGGCCGCACCGACATCTACGCCCTGGGGATCACCGCCTTCGAAATGCTCACCGGCCAGCGGCCGTTCCCCGAGGACGATCCCAAACGGTTGCTGAAACTGCACTTGACCCGCGACATCACCGATCCGAAAATCCTCGACCCGCATATTCCCGAACCGTTGCGGCGCTTCATTCTCACCGCCGGCCGCCGCGATCCCGACCAACGCTACGGAAACATGGACCAAGCCATGGCCGAGCTCCAACCGCTGATTGCCGACTATCCTGCGCCAGGCCACACGACCGTGCTCGACCAACGTAACGACCATGTCTCGCTGATGTTGACCCTCGCGGGAAAACAGGGGATCAATCTCGAAGCGGTGGCGGACGCGCTCAGGGCCGAGGCGCACCGGCTGGGTGCGACGCTGAGCTTCAACGACTGTATCGAACCGTGACGGCGAAACGCGCCGTGAATACCAACGACCGGGAATGCCGCATGCCCCAGACCCGCACCACCGCCCCTGACCGCCAAAGCATCGTCATCGGCGGCCGGCAATGTTTCGGCATGACGCACATCGGCCTTGCCCGGCAGACCAATGCGGATCGCTACCTGATCCATGCCTTGCGGCACGACGAGGTGCTCCTGGCCCTGGCCGACGGACTGGGTCCCACGCCGGCAGCGGCCCATGCCGCCGACAGCATACATGCGCGGTTTGCCGCCATCGCCGACATCGCCCCGGGCCACGAACGCGACACCCTGGATCGCATCGCCAGGGAAGCCGATCTGGCCCTTTGGGCTGAAAGCCAACGCGACGCGGACCTCGACGGCACCGGCAGCACCCTCGTGGCCGTTCTGCTGCGAGGCCGCCAGGCCTATTGGGTGCATGTGGGCGACAGCCGTCTCTACCTGTTCCGTGATGCGGTGATACGCCAGGTGACCCGTGACCAGACCCTGGCCCGATTTCTGGTCGCGGAGAACGAGATTACCCTGGAAGAAGCAGCGGTCCACTACTCACGCCACGTCATGGACCAATACATCGGCTGCGGTTTTGCCGAGCCGGAAACCGGCGTGTTGGCCCTGTTGCCCTCGGATCTGCTGGTGTTGACCAGCGACGGCCTTCACAAGCAGATCTCCACGGAAACGTTGCGCCGGGTCCTCGACAGGAGAGCCAATCTTGCGGACACGGGTCATGCCCTGGTCGAAGCAGCCCTGGCCGTCGGAGGCGCGGACAACATCACCGTTGTCCTGGCCCGGCCATGATCCCATCCCGACCAGGCCGGCTTTCCATGCGGTGCATGTTTCCTTTTGACATTTGACTTAAGTCAAGGCGTTCGGTTAAACTTCGTTTATCATTGATCCTGCCTTGACATTTCCTTTTCCTACGCCACTCCGAAACGGATACAGGGAGGCCTGAATGCGGGTACATGCCCTCTACCACGTTCCTTTTGAAGACATCGGCAGCATGGCGCCCTATTTCCAAAGGGGCGGCCACGGCGTGACCGTCACCCGCCTCTGGCAGGCGGAGCCGCTGCCGGACATGGCGAATTTCGACATGTTGATCGTCATGGGCGGCCCCATGGGGGTGCACGACGAGGCCCGCCACCCCTGGCTCGCCGACGAAAAGCGTTTCATAGAAGCGGCCATGAACCACGACAAAACCGTTCTGGGCATCTGCCTGGGCGCCCAATTAATCGCCCACACGGCCGGCGCCCCGGTCCGGCCCAACGGCCATCGCGAAATCGGCTGGTTCCCGGTCATCCGCGCCGATCAATCCCAAACGACCGTGCTGCGCGATGTGCTGCCCCCGGTCTTCGATGCCTTTCACTGGCACGGCGATACCTTCGACTTGCCGACCGGGGCCGTGCCCCTGGGATCGAGCCAGTCCTGCGTCAACCAGGGCTTCGTCATGGCCGACCGCGTGGTCGGCCTGCAGTTCCACCTGGAAACCACCCCCCGCTCGGCCCAGGCCCTGATCGACCACTGCGCCGAAGAGTTGGACGGCTCTACCTATGTCCAGGAACCGGCGGCCATGCTGGCCGACCCCCAGCGTTTTCAACAGATCAATGCCATCATGGAGAAATTGCTCGACGCCCTCTTCACACTTCACCCTTAAAGCTCCCCGCCCAGCGGGGCCCCGAGGTGTCCAATGAAAAACAGCCTGCTGAACCGACTGCGTTTCTTCCGCCCCAAAGGCTCCGCCCACGGCTGCAACGAGGAGACCGGCCCCGGCCAATGGACCCAGACGCGCTGCGGCCAGCGGGAATGGGAGGATCTCTACCGCCGGCGCTGGCAGTATGACAAGAAGGTGCGCTCGACCCATGGTGTCAACTGCACGGGCTCGTGCTCGTGGGACGTCTATGTCAAGGACGGCATCCTGGTGTGGGAGACCCAGGCCACCGACTACCCGGCCTGCGGCGACGGCTTTCCCAACCACGAACCGCGCGGCTGCCCGCGGGGCGCCACCTATTCGTGGTACACCTACAGCCCGGTGCGCCTGAAGCATCCCCTCGTGCGCTCGTGCCTGCTGGAGATGTGGCGTGCGGCCCTGGAAGCGAACGACGACCCGGTTTCGGCCTGGGCGGCCATCGCCGGCGATAACCAAAAACGCCGGCAATTCCAGCAGGCGCGCGGCAAAGGCGGTTTCGTGCGCGTGGATTGGGAAGAGGCCGCCACCCTGATCGCCGCGGCCCTGGTCCACACCATCCAAAAATATGGCCCGGACCGCGTTTTCGGTTTCTCGCCGATTCCGGCCATGTCCATGGTGTGCTACGCCGCCGGCGCGCGATTTCTGTCGCTCATCGGCGCATCCATGATCAGCTTCTACGACTGGTACTGCGACCTGCCGCCGGCCTCGCCCCAGATCTGGGGCGAGCAGACCGACGTGCCCGAAAGCGCCGACTGGTATGAAGCCTCCTATTTCATCGTCTGGGGCACCAACCTGCCCATGACGCGCACGCCCGACGCCCATTTCTACACCGAGGCGCGCTACCGCGGCGCCCGGGTGGCGGCCGTGGCGCCCGACTACGCCGAGTATGTCAAGTTCGCCGATACGTGGCTGCCGGCCCGGGCCGGCACGGACGCGGCCCTGGCCCTGGCCATGACCCACGTCATCGTCAAGGAGTTCTACATCGAGTGCCAGACTCCCTACTTCATGGAGTACGCCCGGCAGTACACCGACCTGCCCTTCGTGGTGGTGCTCGGAGAGGGTGCCGAGGCCTTAACGCCGGGGCGCTTGCTGCGCGCCGCGGACCTGGGCTTGACGACCAACAACGCCCAATGGAAAACCGTGGTGTACGACGCCACCGAAGGCGGCTTTGCCGTGCCCAACGGCAGCATCGGTTTCCGCTGGAACGAGGAGGGGCGCTGGAACCTCAAACTGGAGGCGGAGGGGCGGCCCGTCGATCCCCTGCTCAGCTTCGCCGATCAAAACGACGGCTGGGACAGCGTCGCCTTTGCGGTCTTCGCCGAGGCCGGGGCCGGCGTTAAAAAAGGATCAGTGCCGTATAAAACCTTGCCCACCGCCGGCGGCGAACTGCGCGTGACCACGGTTTTCGATCTCATGGCCGCCCAATTGGGCGTACGCCACGACAACGCAGCCTCCCCTTCGGACGGTTATCCATCCGATTATCCAATAGATTACAGCGATCCCAAGCCGTTCACCCCCGCCTGGCAGGAGGCGATCACCGGCGTGCCGGCCGCCGACGCCATCCGCGTGGCCCGCGAGTTCGCCGACAATGCCGAAAAGACTCGCGGCAAATCCATGATCTTTCTGGGCGCCGGCACCAACCACTGGTTTCACAGCGACATGATCTACCGCGCCATCATCAATCTCACCACCCTGTGCGGCTGCCAGGGGGTCAACGGCGGCGGCTGGGCCCATTACGTGGGCCAGGAAAAGGTGCGGCCTCAGGCGGCCTGGTCCCAGGTGGCCTTCGGCCTGGATTGGCAGCGTCCACCGCGCCAGCAGAACGGCACCTCGTTCTACTACTTCGCCTCCAGCCAGTGGCGCTACGACACCCTGCGGCCCGAGACCATCCGTTCGCCCCTGGCCGATGGTCCGGCGGCAGCCCACATGGCGGACTACAACGTGATCGCCGCCCGTCTGGGCTGGCTGCCATCGTACCCGCAGTTCGATCGCAACCCCATCGACATCGTGCGCGATGCCGTCGCCGCCGGCGCCGCCACGGACGAGGAGATCGTGGCTCACGCGGTGCAAAAACTCAAAGCGGGCGAGCTGCGTTTCGCCGTGGAAGACCCCGACCACCCGGCCAACTTTCCGCGCATGCTCTTTCTGTGGCGGGCCAATCTGCTGGGCGCCAGCGGCAAGGGCCACGAGTATTTCCTCAAGCACCTGCTGGGCGCCGACCACGCCGTGCTCAACACCGACAGTCCCCTGCGTCCCCAAGAGATCGAATGGCGCGAACCGGCCCCGGAAGGCAAGCTGGACCTGCTGGTCACCCTGGAGCTGCGCATGTCCACCAGCGCCATGTACGCCGACATCGCCCTGCCGGCCGCCGGCTGGTACGAGATGCACGACCTGAACACCACCGACATGCATCCGTTCATCCACCCGTTCAACCCGGCCATCGACCCGCCCTGGGAGACCCGTACCAACTGGGAACAGTTCAAGACCATCGCCGCCAGATTCTCCGAGCTGGCCGCCGACCACCTGGGCACGGTCAAGGAATTGGTGGCCACGCCCCTGATGCACGACAGCCCCGGCGAAATCGCCCAGGCCGAGGTGCGCGACTGGCGCCGGGGCGAGTGCGATCCGGTCCCCGGCAAAACCATGCCCAACCTGGCCGTGGTGTCCCGCGACTTTCCCAACACCTTTCGCAAGATGACCGCCCTGGGGCCTCTGGCCGCGTCGGCGGGCGTGGGGTCCAAGGGCATCATGTGGAAGGCCCAGGAGGAAGTCGAGGGGTTGAAGGCCTCCCTGGGCACGGTGGCCGAAGGGATCGCCCAGGGACAACCGGTCATGGAGACCGAGAAACAGGCGGCCGAAACCATCCTGATGCTGGCGCCCGAGACCAACGGCGCCACGGCGGTCAAATCCTGGGGCGTGCTGGAAAAGCGCACGGGGCTGGCGCTGCGCCACCTGAGCCTGCGCCGCGAAGGCGACCGCTTCCGCTTCGACGACCTGACCGCCCAGCCGCGCAAGATCATCACCTCGCCGGTGTGGAGCGGCATCGAGTCCGAAGAGCGGCGCTACTCGCCGTTCGTGATCAATATCGAGGAGAAGGTGCCCTTCCGAACGCTCACCGGCCGGGCCCAGTTCTACCAGGATCATCCCTGGATGCGCGACTTCGGCGAGCAGTTGCCCGTCTACCGGCCGCCCCTGGGCCGAACGGCCGACGATCCGGCGGGCGTGCGCCGCGAGCCGGAACGCGAAATCGTGCTCAACTACCTCACCCCCCACTCCAAGTGGTCGATCCACAGCACCTATTCCGACACCCTCACCATGCTGACCCTGTTCCGCGGCGGCGAGGCGATCTGGATCAATGACGCCGACGCCGGCAAAATCGGGGTCAAGGACAACGACTGGCTGGAGTGCTTCAACTCCAACGGGGTGGTGATGGCCAAGGCCGTGGTGAGCCCGCGCATCCCGCCGGGCAAGGCGTTCATGTACCATGCCCAGGAGCGGATGATCAACACGCCGGGTTCGGGGCTCTCGGGCAAGCGCGGCGGCACCCACAACAGCGTGACGCGCATCCTGGTCAAGCCCACCCACATGATCGGCGGCTATGCCCAGTTGAGCTACGGCTTCAACTATTACGGACCCATCGGGGCCCAGCGCGACGAATCGATCATCGTGCGCAAGGCCGGAAAGGTGGCATGGTATGAAGATTAAAGTCCAATACGCCATGGTGCTGAACCTGGACAAGTGCATCGGCTGCCATACCTGCAGCATTCCCTGCAAGAACGTGTGGACAAACCGCGAGGGCGCCGAATACATGTGGTTCAACAACGTCGAGTGCAAGCCGGGCATCGGCTATCCCAAAAAATGGGAGAACCAGCAAATTTATCGCGGCGGCTGGACCCTTGACGGCGAACGGTTGCAGCTCGTGGCCGGCGGACGGGTGCACAAGGGGCTGAACATCTTCCACAACCCCGACCTGCCGACGATCGACGACTACTACGAACCGTGGGATTACGACTACGGCCGACTGATCGACAGCCCCCGGCGCAACCATCAGCCCGCGGTGCGACCCCGTTCGCGCCTGACCGGCGAACCCCTCGACGTGAAGTGGGGCCCCAACTGGGAGGACGACCTGGCCGGCCTGACGGAAACCGGCGGCGGCGACATCAATTTCAAAAACCTGGAGATCCAGACCTACCTGCAATTCCGCAACGTCTTCATGTTCTGGCTGCCGCGACTGTGCGAACACTGCCTCAATCCGGCCTGCGTGGCATCGTGCCCGTCCGGCGCCCTGTACAAAAGGGACGAGGACGGCATCGTGCTGGTCGACCAGGAGCGCTGCCGGGGCTGGCGCTACTGCGTCTCGGGCTGCCCTTACAAGAAGGTCTATTTCAACTGGAAGAGCGGCCGGGCCGAAAAATGCATTTTCTGCTACCCGCGCATCGAGGCCGGCCTGACCACTCTGTGCGCCCACAGTTGCGTGGGCCGCATCCGCTACGTGGGGATGCTGCTCTATGATGCCGACCGCATCGCCCAGGCCGCGGCGACCCCGCGGGAGCAGGAGATCTATCCGGCCCACCTGGAGCTCCTGCTCGATCCGCACGACCCCGAGATCGCCCGTGCCGCAACAGCCCAGGGCATCGCGCCCAACGTGCTGGCCGCGGCGCAACGCTCGCCGGTGCACGCCCTGATCAGCCAGTGGCAACTGGCCCTGCCGCTGCATCCCGAGTTCCGCACCCTGCCCATGGTGTGGTACGTGCCGCCGCTCAGCCCGATCAGCAGCCATGTGGAAGACCCGGCGGCCACCGGCGAATTGATCGACCGCATGCGCATACCGGTGGCCTACCTGGCCAACCTGCTCACCGCCGGCGACGAGACCCCGGTGCGACGTGCCCTGGGGCGCCTGGCGGCCCTGCGCCACTTCATGCGCACCCGGCGGGTCGAACAGCGCGACGACACCCAGGTGCTCGATGCGGTGGGACTCGACACGACCGCCGCGGAAAAAATCTATCGACTGCTGGCCCTGGCTCCCCTGGCCGAGCGCTTCGTGGTGCCCACTGCAGCGGCGCAAGACGACACCCTTTACACCCGCCAGGGCCAATGCGGCCTGGGCGAAGCCCTTTAAAAGGAGGCGTACCCGATGACGACCGCAGCGCCGTCCAGCGATACCTTGCGACTGCTCTCCGTGCTGCTCGACTACCCGGACAACGGCCTGCTGATGGGTCTCGACCGAATTGCCGCCGCGGCCGAACAGATTGCCGAACCCGAGTTCAAGAGCGCTGCGCAGGGGTTCTTGGACTACCTGCGGGCGCACGCGCCGCTGCGCCTGCAGGAGAACTACACGGCCGCCTTTGACCTGCATCCGGCCGCGACCCTCAATCTGACCTATCACGCATACGGCGACAACGAAAAACGCGCCGCGGCCCTGGCGCGATTGCAGCACCTGTACGACCAGGCCGGCTGGGAGCGCACGGGCGGGGAACTGCCCGATTATCTGCCCCTGCTGTTGGAGTTTCTGGCGATCCACCCCCGGCCGGAAACCGCACTTCCGGTGTGGCAATGCCTGCACGCCACGCAAACCCTGGTCGCGGGCCTGGAAAAGAGTGCCCCGGCATACGCCATGCTCCTGCGCCCCCTGGCCCGCCTGGCGGCCGCAACCACCGGACTGGATGACGGCAGCAGCCAGACGCCGGTCCAGCCCCACGCCCACGAGGAGGATTAGCATGGACCTTTGGTATACGGTCATCTTTACGGTTTTCCCGTACGTGTGCCTGACCACCTTCGTGGTGGGCCACGCCTATCGCTACGTCACCGACCGGTTCGGGTGGAACGCCCGCTCCAGCGAGTTCCTCGAGAAAAAACGCCTCTTCGCCGGATCGGTCCTCTTTCATGCCGGCATCATCCTGACCGTTTTCGGACATGCCGGGGGCCTGCTCATCCCCCAGCGCGTGTTCGACCTGTTCGGCATCGATGCCCAGGGGCATATGACCCTGGCCTACTGGAGCGGCCTGGCCGTCGGCATCGCCGCCTTTGCCGGGGTGCTGCTGCTGGCCTGGCGGCGGTTGAGCGTGGCGCGCCTCAAGGCCGTCACCACCCGCAACGATCTCGTCGCGCTGGCAGGCCTGGTTGCGGTGATCGGCGTCGGACTGTACAATGTGGTGTTCGGACATTTCAACGTGCTGTACACGGTGGCGCCCTGGATCCGCGGCATCGTCACCTTCACCCCCGACCCTGGGCTGATGCGGGAGGTGCCGTTGAGCTACCAGATTCATGTCGTCGCGGCCTGGGCCCTGCTCGGCTTTTCGCCGTTCAGCCGCCTGGTGCACATCTGGAGCGCGCCCCTGTTTTACCTCCTGCGACCGCCCATCGTGTTCCGGCGCCGAGTGAGGCAATTCTGACCATGGCCGCTTTTATGCCAGTACCTGACGCGTGGGAGAACAGGCTTATGGCGTTGGACCGAGACCCCTTGAAGCGGACATTGGCGTGGGTTATCCTGCAATACCTGATCTGGACGTTGGTTTGCTCTTCGGCTGCAATGGCATGGGCGGCGGACGATCCCGGCGGATCGCGTCTGGCCGAAAATAGTGCCGGACAAGCGGTCGCAAGCGACGGTCAAGTCAACCTCCCCCCTGGGAACGATACGCCCGAAACCGATGCCGACCGGTTCTTCCGGGCCTATATGCTGCCGGGCACGGCCGTGCTCGTTCTGATTGTGGCAACCGTCCTGACGGCGGTCTTTTATCCCAAATCCGGAAAAAAGTAGGGTCTGCCCATGGAATCAAAGAAAACCAGCGCAACACCCGAAGCAAAGCGCCCCAAACCATCGGCGCCCGGCCGGGCCGTTTCCCAGGACATCATCGCCAGGGGCATCAAAGAGCTCAACCCGGCCTATTTCGCCCTGGTGATGTCCACGGGTATTGTCTCGATTGCCGCCCACTATCAGGGTTTCGAAAATATTGCATTGACCCTCCTTGGGATCAATGCTGTTGCCTACATGATTCTCTGGGCCATGTACATCGCCCGGATCGTTTGGTTCACGCAGCGATTCCGCGAGGATTTTCGTGACCACATGCTCGGCATGGGGTTCTTCACCGCCGTGGCCGCCTCTGGTGTGCTGGGCAGCCAGACGCTGCTGTTGACCGGCCGTTTCCCGGTGGCCGCGGTGCTTTGGTGCGTGACGGTGGCCCTATGGCTCTGTCTGATTTACGGCCTGTTCACCGGATTGATCACCAAGGAAGAAAAGCCCTCCATCGCCCAGGGCATCAACGGCGGATGGCTGCTGGCCATCGTGGCCACCCAGGCCGTCACCGTGCTCAGTACCGCCCTCGCTCCCTTTTTTCAGCTTTACCGGGAACCCGTTCTTTTTCTGGCCTTCATCACCTGGCTGTTCGGCGGCATGCTCTATATCTGGGTGATCGCGTTGATCTTCTACCGCTACCTGTTCTTCCATTTCTCCCCCCAGGACCTGACGCCGCCTTACTGGATCAATATGGGCGCCGTGGCCATCACCACCCTGGGAGGCACCGGATTGATCGCCAATGCCTCGGCCTCGCCCTTTATGCTCGAATTGACGCCCTTTTTGAAGGGCCTCACCCTTTTTTTCTGGGCCACTGCCACATGGTGGATTCCAATGCTTATCATCTTGGGTGTGTGGCGCCATGGGTTCCGGCGATTCCCTTTGCGTTACAGCCCGCTATTCTGGGGAGCGGTCTTTCCCCTCGGTATGTATACCGCCTGCACCCACCGCCTTGCCGAAGTCACCCAGGCGCCAATGATCGCCGTCATCCCCAAGGGATTTGTTTACGTGGCCATGACGGCGTGGCTGGCCACCTTCTTCGGAATGGTGCACGGCATCGTGGCGGGTCTATACAAAACCAAGTAAACTTCCAACAAATGTTTGATTCGAGAGAGGTGCTATTTTGAATGACAACGTCAAAACACTCTTGTCCAAAAACGGATTTAAAATGAAGTAATCCACTAAAATATTGAAAAAAAGCCCCCTTGTAAGGCATGGTTTAGCTGCGAAGAAAAACCGATAGCCAACAACAAGGAGGCACCCTGATGGTACGATATGCCAGTCTGTTTAGTCAATTGGTTGCTCTGTTTCACCGAGGTCAATTTCATGGTCTGGTCTTTCGTCACCAAGCCGAACGATATGCAAAGAGCTTCAACAGCTGGGATCATTTTGTAGCCATGCTATTTTGCCAACTTGCCCAAGCCAAGAGTCTGCGTGAAATATGCGGCGGTTTGTCGTGCTGCCTGGGCAAGCTGAGGCATCTTGGGGTAAAAAAGGCGCCCAACAAGTCGACCCTTTCCTATGCCAACGCCCATCGGCCCTGGCAGATGTTTCAGGACCTGTTTTATCAGACCCTTGATATGTGCAAATTGGCTGGCACCGGCAAACACCGCTTCAAGTTCAAAAACAAGCTGCTATCGCTGGACAGTTCGACCATATCCCTGTGTCTGTCGCTTTTCCCTTGGGCCAAATTCCGTCGCACCAAAGGAGCTGTCAAACTGCACTTGCTTCTGGATCATAATGGGTATTTACCGACCTATGCCTATATTTCCAACGGTAAAAAGCATGATGTCACGATTGCCCGCAAGGTGCCCTTGTCGCCTTATTCTATTGTAGCCATGGACAGAGGTTACAACGACTACAATCTGTTTGCCCACTGGACCGAAAACCATATTTTCTTTGTCACCCGCTTAAAGGACAATGCTGACTATACCGTCGTTGAAGAGCGCTCTGTACCGCAGCATAGAAACATCCTGGCCGATCAGTTAATCCAGTTCAATGGCCACTACGCCCGGAAAAAGTGTTCGCACATTCTTCGCAAGGTCGTTGTCTGGGAAAAAGAGCAAAACCGTCAAATCGTTCTATTGACCAATCATCTTGAATTTGGGCCAACCACCATATCGGAAATCTACAAGGATCGTTGGCAGATAGAACTTTTTTTCAAAGCATTGAAACAGAATCTGAAAGTCAAAACCTTCGTTGGTACCAGTGAAAACGCCCTCTACATCCAGATTTGGACAGCATTAATTGCCATGCTGCTGATCAAGTACCTTCAGTTCAGATCCAAGTTTGACTGGTCCCTATCGAATCTGGTGGCATTTTTAAGATGGAACCTTTTTACTTACAGGGACATATGGGATTGGATCGATAGTCCATTTGATGTTCTTCCCATAACTCCCAAGCCTGTCCAACATCTACTACCGTTCAGGGGTGTTGGACAGCATCCTTGAAAAAACTGCAACCTGGTACATGAAAATGAGGCCCTGTGATTATAACCACCCGAAATTATAACTGGCCCAGGCCACTTTCAGTTTTATTTTGGACAGCAGTGACGTCAAAAGATGAATCAAAACCCGAAGCATCCCGAAGCACGGGAGTCAGGAGCAATCATGGACATCACGACAACTTACTTAGGCCTGAGGCTCGCCAGCCCCCTTATCGTCGGCAGTTCGGGGCTGACCGGTTCGGTGGACAAAATCGCGGCTTTCGCGCGACATGGCGCGGGGGCGGTGGTACTAAAATCGATCTTCGAAGAAGAAATCCTCTTCGAGTACGAAGACATCATGAAAGAAGCGCAAGCCGAGGGTGTCAACCTGGATCAGTTCGACTATTACGACTACCATCTCAAAGGAAAACGGATAGACAAGTACATCGAATTGATCCGATCCGCCAAAAAGACAGTGGATATCCCGGTCATCGCCAGCATCAACTGCATCTTCTCCCACGAGTGGACCGCCTTTGCCGACCGCATCCAGGAGGCCGGCGCCGACGCGTTGGAGCTGAACATGTTCTTTCTGCCGTCGGACTTCGAGCGCTCGGCCCGGGAGCAAGAGGAGGCCTACTTCCGCGTCATCGATAAAGTTCTCGCCGCGGTCTCCATACCGGTAGCCTTGAAGATCAGCTATTATTTTTCCAATCTCGGGCCCATGATCCAGCGGCTGTCGCGCACCGGCGTGGCCGGACTGGTGCTCTTCAACCGCTTCTTCAGTCCGGACATCGATATAGATGCGTTGAAAGTCAAACCCTCCTTCGTTTTCAGCACGCCGGTCGAACTGGCCATATCGCTGCGCTGGATCGCCATCATGGCCCGCAAGGTCGATTGCGATCTGGCCGCCTCCACGGGCGTTCACGACGGCGAGGGCCTCATCAAGCAGCTTTTGGCCGGCGCTAAGGCGGTACAAACGGTGTCCAGCCTCTACCGCCAGGGGCCCGAGCATGTCGAGACCATGCTGAATAGGTTGAAAGAGTGGATGCAGTCCCACGGATACCAGCGTTTGGTGGATTTCCGCGGCAAGC
The DNA here is from genome assembly GCF_001293685.1 of Desulfatitalea tepidiphila. Lineage (NCBI taxonomy): Bacteria > Pseudomonadati > Thermodesulfobacteriota > Desulfobacteria > Desulfobacterales > Desulfosarcinaceae > Desulfatitalea > Desulfatitalea tepidiphila. The sequence continues at coordinate 2,802,775 of NZ_BCAG01000003.1, forward strand.
TGAGCCAGGAGGCGGCCAGCAATGCGGCCGTTTACGAACGGGTGCAGTTCATGCGCTATTTCGGAGGTGAAAAGGACGTTACGTAAGTTACGATCTGCGGAAAGTCGACGTTTGAAAGGAGGTCCCCATGAAGGCCACCCAGGAGTTGAAAAACGAGCACCGCGGCATCGAACAGATGCTGCGGGTCCTGAGTGTCGTCGCGGAGAAAACCGAGCGCGGTGAAGCCTTGCAGGCTCCACATGTCGATGGCATCATGGAATTCTTGACGATCTTTATCGACAAGTGCCACCACGGCAAGGAGGAGGAGTTTCTCTTCCCGGCACTGGAAGCCGCCGGGGTGAAGCGGGAAGGCGGCCCCATCGGCGTCCTGTCGAGCGAGCACGAGCAAGGGCGTTCGCTGGTGGCCGGCCTTAAAAAGCATCTATCCGCTCACCGCGCCGGCGACCGCCGGGCTGCCGGCGACATCCGGAAAACCGTTCAAGCCTACGTGACGCTGCTGACCCAGCATATCGCGAAGGAAGACACCGTTCTGTTTCCCATGGCCGACGAGAGACTCGACGCCAAACAGGACGAGTCGCTTTTCGAGGCTTTCGAACGGCTGGAACGCGAGCGCATCGGTGCCGGAAAGCACGAGGCGTTCCATGCCCTGTTGGATGAACTTCAGAATACCTACCTGAGAAAATGATGGAGGGTCCCGAATGCACGCAGAGAAATCGCCCCGGCAGGAGCTTTCTCCCTGGTGGCGCCGCAGTGTGGCGCTGGTCTTCTTTATCGGCATGGCGGTGTTGATCTTCATTTCGGTGCAAGCCTATCGCCATGCGCCGCCCATACCGGCCAAAGTGGTCGGTTCCGGCGGCGAACCGATTTTCACCGGTCGGGACATCGAGACAGGCCAACAGGTTTTCTTAAAATACGCGCTGATGCAGAACGGCTCGATCTGGGGGCATGGGGCCTACCTGGGACCCGATTTTTCGGCGCGCTATCTCCATGAACTCGCTCTGGACGCCGGCAACGCGATGGCCCGTGAGCTGTTCGGCCGTGATCTTTCGGCGCTCGACGAGGGGCAACGTGCGTCTATCGACGCGCAGGTGGCGCTCCTGCTCAAACAGAACCGCTACAATGCCACGACGGATACACTTCTGTTTACACCGGCCGAAAAAGCCTCCTTTCAGCGGCAGTTGGGATATTGGGCGGACTATTTCACGCATCCCACAAATAACGGCGGTCTTCCAAGCAAATATATCGACGACCCGGAAGAGATCCGCCAGCTGAACGCGTTTTTCTCCTGGGCCGCCTGGGCCAGCGTAGCCAACCGGCCGGACAAACCCTATTCGTACACCAACAATTTTCCCTACGACCGTGCGGTCGGCAACCTTCTCACCAGCGACGCCATCCTGTGGAGCGCGCTGAGCGTGGTGATGCTGCTCGGGGGGCTGGCGCTGGTGCTGTTCACCTTCGGGCGGTTCGATTATCTGGGATGGAAAGGGGGAGAACAGGACATCCACCCCATCATGCGACCCGGCGAAGCGACCCCCGGCCAGAAAGCGGTGGTCAAATACTTCGTGATCGTGGCCCTTCTTTTTTTGGCGCAGGTCATGATCGGGGGCGCTCTGGCCCACTACCGGGCCGATCCCGGCGATTTTTATGGCATCGATCTGGCCCAGTTTCTGCCCAGCAACATCATGCGCACCTGGCACCTGCAGCTCGCCATTTTTTGGATCGCCACCGGCTACGTCGCCGGCGGACTGCTCCTGGCCTCCTCCCTCGGCCAGAATGAACCCCAGGGCCATACAACGGGCGTTCATCTGCTTTTCTGGGCCCTGGTGGTGTTGGTGGTCGGCAGTCTGTTGGGCGAAATCCTCGGTATTCACCAACTCTTCGGGACCTTGTGGAGCTGGTTCGGCCACCAGGGATGGGAATTTCTCGAACTGGGAAGGTTCTGGCAGGTGATCCTCGCCGTGGGCCTCAGCTTCTGGCTGTGGCTACTATATAGGGCAGTCGGGCCCGCCCTGAAAGACCCCGGTAAAAAAGAGATCGGCTGGCTTTTCCTTGGAGCGGCCGCCTCCATTCCGGTATTTTACCTGCCGGCCTTTTTCTTCGGCTCGACCACAAACTATGCGGTGGTCGATACCTGGCGTTTCTGGATCATTCACCTCTGGGTGGAGGGCTTTTTCGAATTGTTCGTCACCGTTCTGGTGGCTGTCACCTTCTACCAGCTCGGGGTCGTGCGCCGCATCAACGTGATCCGGGTCATCTATATGGACGCCATCTTGTTTCTCTCCGGGGGCATTATCGGCACGGCTCACCATTGGTACTGGACCGGCCAGACCAACTTCACCATGGCCCTGGCCGCCATGTTCTCGGCCCTCGAGGTGGTGCCCCTGACCCTCCTGACGCTGGACGCATGGGATTTCATGAAGTTGACCGGCACGCAGAGCGGTGCCAGCACAGCTCGCAAGGTGATTCCCCATAAATGGGCCTTCTACTTTCTGATGGCCGTGGGTTTCTGGAACTTCGTGGGCGCCGGCGTCTTCGGCTTTTTGATCAATATGCCGGTGGTGAGTTTCTACGAGGTGGGGACGGTGTTGACCCTCAACCATGGACACGCGGCCCTGTTGGGCGCCTTTGGCATGCTGGCCATGGCCCTGCTGGTGCTTTGCCTGCGCCATGTGCTCAGCGACGCCCAGTGGGTGGTTCCCGAAAAATGGGTGAAGGTCTCTTTCTGGGGTATGAACGTGGGCCTGGCCCTGATGGTCATTACCAACCTGTTCCCGGTGGGCGTGCTGCAAATCTGGGATGTGCTCACCAACGGATATTGGCATGCCCGGGGCCTGGAATTCATGGCCCAGGATCGTATCCGAATGCTGGAATGGGCCAGCCTGCCCTCGCACGTGGTCCTGATCGCCCTGGGTGTCGTTCCCATGGTGATCGCCGCGGGCCTGACCTATTTAAAGATCCGGCAGCCGGCCTCGGAATTGACTTAAGTCAAGACACCGGCCCCAGAATTCGTATAGGGTTGCAAGGCAAACCCAGCGGAACCGATTCACCTGAAGATGCAAAACACCTCTATCTGACCGGAACAAAGGAGAAAACGGCCATGCCCAACCCCATTCCCGGCAACCTGCTGACCACCGCCATGGCGGTGATGCCGCACACGGACGTGGACCGCGCCCTTCAAATGGCCCTGTCGCTCGACGTGCCGTTCTGGCCCCAGTTGCCCAACTACAGCTACTACGAAGACATGTACGTCCAGGCCGCCGAGCACTTTCCCGGCATTGTCCTGGACCTGGAAAAACGCAGCCTGCGCTTTTCTATGGACAAGTTCGCCGAGGAATTGGAAACGACGTTGATGCACTTCGACGAACCGGAGATGTTCGACATCAGCGAAACCTACTCCGCCGTCTACCATCGCTTCCTGGCCATGGACCTGGCCGACCGGCCGGCCATCCGGGGGCAGCTCGAGGGGCCCATCAGCTTCGGGTTCAACATCCTGGACCAGGACGAACGGCCCATTCTCTTCGACGATACCGTGCGGCCCTTCATGCTCGACTTCATGGCCAGGCGGATCAACGTCCAGCTCGCCCGGCTGCGAAAATTGAACCCCAATGCCTTCATGTTCGTGGACGAGCCGGGGTTGCAGTTTCTCTTCTCGGCCATGGCCGGTTACGGCGATCTCAAGGCCAAGGGGGACCTGGACCATTTTTTCGCCCAGGTGGAGCGGCCCCGCGGCATTCACCTGTGCGGCAACCCGGACTGGGATTTCCTGCTCAACCTGGACTTGGAGGTGCTCTCCCTGGATGTCTACACCAATGCGGAGGTCTTCGCCTCCTATGCCAAATCCATCGGCAAATTTCTCGATCGCGGCGGCGTAATCGTCTGGGGCATCGTGCCCACCGGGTTCGAGGCCTTCAGCCAGGAGGAGATCCCCACGTTGATCCAGCGCCTCGAAACGATCTGGACCACCTTGTGGGGCAAGGGGATCGACCGTGAACAATTGATCTCTCAAGGTATGATCTCGCCGGCCACCTGCTGCCTGATCAACCCGGACAAGGAGCGCACCGTGGAGCGCGCATTTGCCGCCGTCAATCAGATGGCTGCCGCTCTACGGGAGAAGTACCTGCACTGAACCGCAACGGCGGACAATGTATTTTAAGCTTAACCTGAATGAGAGGAGGTAGGCATGGATCTGACGACCAGTTACATGGGCATGGAGTTGACGAGCCCGATCATCGCCGGCAGCTCGGGCATGACCGGATCGATGGATCAGGTCAAAAGGCTGGCGGAAAACGGCGCCGGTGCCGTGGTGCTCAAGTCGATCTTCGAAGAGGAGGTGATGAACGAGTACGCCGATTTCATCAAGACCGCCCGGGTGCAGTACGGCGATCCCCAATACTTCGACTACGACGGTCAGCGCAGCCCCATCGAGTATTACGACTACGTGTTGCGCGAAGAGAATCTGAAAAAATACATCGAACTGGTCGAAGCGAGCAAGGCGGCGGTGACGATTCCGGTGATGGCCAGCATCAACTGCTTTTTCTATTCGGTGGAGTGGCTCTCCTATGCCGTGAACCTGGAAAAGGCCGGGGCCGACGGTCTGGAGCTCAACATGTTCTTTCCGCCCACCGACTTCGAACACTCGCGCGAAGAAAAAGAGGCCCTCTATTTCAAGATCGCCAAACAGGTGACCCAGGCCGTTTCCATCCCCGTGGCCCTGAAGATCAGCCCCTACTTCACCGACCTGGGCCCCATGATTCAGCGCTTATCCAAAACCGGCATCAAGGGCATCGTCCTGTTCAACCGCTTTTTCAGCCCGGATTTCGACCTCGACAAGCTGGAGGTCAAGCCGTCGTTCGTCTTCAGCACCCCGTCGGACCTGGCCCTCTCCCTGCGATGGGTCGCCGTCATGGCCAACAAGGTCGACTGCCACCTGGCCGCCTCCACCGGCGTTCACGACGCCGCGGCGGTGATCAAGCAGTTGCTGGCCGGTGCCCATGCCGTGCAGGTCGCCTCCTGCCTCTACAAGAACGGGCCGAAGTACATCCGGGAGATGCTCGACGGCGTCGAGGCATGGATGACCGGCCGAAGGTACCGCACCCTTTCGGATTTCAGAGGCAAATTGAGCCAGGAGCGCAGCGCCGACCCGGCAGTATACGAGCGGGCCCAGTTCATGCGCTATTTTGGCGGCAAAAAGAATGTGACCCTTTAAACGGACTGGAACCCTGAACATGACATTGGTCCAGGCATCGAATGTTTCCAAGGATTACGAGACCGAAGAGGTGACCGTCCATGCGCTGCGGGGGGTGACGTTCGACATCGAACCCGCCTCGTTCGTCTCGTTCGTCGGGCCGTCGGGCAGCGGCAAGACGACCCTGCTCAACCTGATCGGCTGCCTGGACAAGCCCTCGTCCGGGCAGCTGCTCGTGGCCGGCACCGACATCGCCGCTCTCGACCGGAAAGAGGGCGCCGCCTTCAGGGGCAAGCACCTGGGATTCATCTTCCAGGACTTCAACCTGATCCCGGTCCTGACCGTGTACGAGAACATCGAGTACCCCCTCATCATGGTGCAGAACGTCCCGCCGGCCGAACGCAGGGAACGGATCGCGAACATGATCGACGCGGTGGGCATGAGGGCCCAGGCCAACAAATACCCCCACCAGATCTCCGGCGGACAGAAACAGCGCGTGGCCGTGGCCCGGGCCCTGGTCACTCACCCCGCTCTGGTTTTGGCCGACGAACCCACTGCCAACCTCGATTCCCAGACCGCCTACACGGTGATCGCACTGATGAAACGCATGCGCGATGACCTCGGGACCACTTTCATCTTCTCCACCCATGACACCAAGATCGTCGGCGAGGCCGAACTCATCTTTCACCTCGACGACGGGTGTCTCGCGACCGGGGAAGGGAAAGGGGAGGCGCCGCATGTTTAACCTGTTCAAAATCGCCATGCGCAACCTGATTCGCTACAAGCGCCGTACCCTGCTCACCGCCTCGCTGATCACCTTGGGCGTCGTCTTCGTGCTGGTCTTCGTCTCGATCAGCGGTTCCTTCAAAGCCATGATGATCGGCCAGATCACCGATTCCATGCTGGGCCACCTGCAGATCCACCGCAAGGGATATGTCGCCTCCATCGACAACCTGCCGCTGAACCTCAACATCCAGCCGCAGGCGTACCGGCAGATCGCCGCCAGGCTCGCCGCCGATACCCGTGTAGCGGCCTTTTCGCCGCGCATCAAATTCGGCGGCATGTTCAGCAACTTCGTGGAAACCACCAACATCCGGTTGAACGGCATCGATCCGGAAAAAGAACTGCAAACGACGCCCCTGCTGACCGCCCGCATCGCCGAGGGAGAAAAGACGCTTATACCCGGCGAGCTGTGGGTGCCGGTCCTCCTGGCCAAAGGACTGAAGGTGAAACTGGGCGACACGGTGGTCATCGTGGCCACCAACGCGGATGGCTCGGTCAACGGCAAGCAGTTCACCGTCTCCGCGATCCTGGAGAGCGTCACCGGTCCCGGCGGCCGCGACGGCTATCTCCACATCGAGGATGCCGCCGACATACTTCGCATGAGCGAGGCCGAAATCAGTGAAGTGGTGGTTCGGCTGAAGCAATTCGATCGCCTGGACGAAGCCAGACAGCACTTGACCCGCGAGACGGCGGACACGGTGGACAAGCAAGGCCGGCCGATGCTCGAAGTCCACTCCTGGGAGCAGCTCTCGCCCTTTTTCAACATCGCCAGCATGATCGACGTCATGACCTTCTTCATCAAAATCATGCTCGTCGCCATCGTGCTGATCAGCATCATGAACGTGATGATCATGGCCGTTTACGAACGCATCCGGGAAATCGGCACCATCGCCGCCATCGGCACGCCGCCCGGCCGGATTCGGACCCTGTTTATCATGGAAGGCTTTTTCCTGGGCGTCATCGGCGCCGTCGTGGGCAACCTGATCGGCATCGGACTGGTGGTCGTGCTCAACCTGATCGGCATCGAGTTCGACTTCGGCCAGCAGAAAGGTCTGCTGCTCACCACCACCCTCGATCCCATGGATGTACTGGTCGTGTCGGTCATCGTCATCGCCGTGGCCGTGGCAGCCAGCCTCCAGCCGGCGTTCAAGGCCTCGCGCATGGAACCGATCCAGGCCCTCAGGCATGTGTAGGAGAACCGCCCGCGATGCCGATACCGTCGGCGTCCATCAAAGGAAGTGATTCATGCTTAAATTACTCGGATTCATTCTCACGCTGGCCATGGCCTGGCCGGCGCATGCCATCGACGGCAACGCGCTGCTCAAGGAGGTGGACCGCAATCTCAATCCCGAATCGTACGAGATGTACCGCAAACTCATCAACTTGGAGCCAGACGGCCGCAAAAAGGAGTTCACGCTCTTTTCGGTCAAGAAAGGCGCCGACAAGGTGGCTGCGCTGTTCCTGGCCCCTGCCAGCGAAAAGGGGCGCAGCACCCTTCGGCTGGGCGACAACATGTGGCTCAACATTCCCAACGTCGGAAAACCGATTCGCATCACGAGCCTCCAGTCCGTGGTGGGCGGGATCTTCAACAACGCCGACATCCTGAGCCTGGACTATGGCGATGAATACGACGTGGTCCAAACCGAACAGCCCGACCCGGCGCACTTGCTGCTCCTGCTCAAGGCCAGGACCCGCACGGTCGCCTACGACCAGCTCAGCATGTGGGTGGACAAAGTTCGGACCCTGCCGACCCGGATCGAATGCAAGACTGCGGATGGCATGTTGATCAAAACCCTGCACTTCAAGGAGATCAAGGATTTTGGCGGCGGCATCGTCCGGCCGTCGGTGATCGAAACCGACAGTCCGCTTTATCGAGGCTACACCTCGATCATGCTCTTTGCCGGTATCAAAAAGCGGGAATTCAAGGACGAGGTCTTCACCCTGACCTTCATGCCGAACCTGGAATCGTTGCGATAGATGAAACCTTTGAGGATTGCCTTGCTGATGATGGCACTGACCATTTTTCCGCACCGGAGCTGGTCGGAAGAAAAGTATACGTTCGATCTCGCCGAGATCGAGAAAAAGCCGTATCAGCTCGCCGGCTATGTCGAAGCCCGACCCGTCCTCTATGGCCTGGATCACGACGCCGCCCTGTATCGATTGCGTTTTTTCGATGATCCCCGGGGAAACACCCGCTGGGAGATCAATGGCCGGCTGCGGCTGGAAGGCAGTTACGAAAAGAGCATCTTCCGTATGTTTGCAAGAGTCAACACCGATCTGTCGTATGATCACGACGGCGGCGAGGAACGCACCACGGTTTACGAGGCTTATGTTTCGGCCAAGCCGTCGGCGTCGCTCAAGCTCGATGCCGGCAAAAAGACCCTGAAATGGGGCAAGGGATATGCCTGGAATCCCGTGGCCTTCGTGGACCGCCCCAAGGACCCGGAAGATCCCGAACTGGCCATGGAAGGCTATGTCATGGCCACCGCGGATTGGATCCGGAGCTTCGACGGCCCGCTGACGACCGTGGCGTTCACGCCGGTGCTGTTCCCGGTCTACGACCATGTCAACGACGACTTCGGCGAAACGGAAAAGCTCAACTTTGCCGGGCGGCTCTATTTCCTCCTGTATGACACGGACCTGGACGTGATGTTCATGGCGGGCGGGAGCCGGCCGGACCGATATGGTGTCGATTTTTCGCGCAACCTGACCACCAACTTCGAAATTCACGGCGAATACGCCTGGCTGCCCAACACCCGCAAGCTGGTCCTCGACGCCGGAGGCACACCGCGGCGAACCAGAGAAGATGCACACGCCTTCCTGGTCGGCCTGCGCTACCTGACCGGATTCGATCTGACCACTATCGTCGAGTTCTATCACAACGGTGCCGGTTTCGACAGGGAGGAGATGAAGGCCTTCTATGACCTCGTCGATCGCGGCTACGCCAGCTACCAGGACACGGGCAACGCCAGCGGGCTCGCCCAGGCCCTGCAACTGGCCGGCAGCGGTTACTCGCAGCCCAGCGCCATGCGCAACTATCTCTACGTCCGGATGAGCCAGAAAGAACCGTTCGACATCCTTTACCTGACGCCCGCGCTGACCTGCATCATCAATACGGACGACGGCAGCCTGAGCCTCACCCCGGAGCTGTTCTACACCGGCATCACCAACCTGGAGCTGCGCCTGCGGGCGAGCCTCATCGCCGGCGACGGCCGCAGTGAATTCGGCGAGAAGCAGAACGACTACCGCTTTGAAGTACGGGCGGGCTATTTCTTTTAAAAGGCCTGTAAGACCAACAACAACCTGCAACAGAATGGAGCATCACCCGTGAATGCAGCGAATCTTCGAGAGTGTGCCCCCGTCGATATCTCCGATGAGGACGTCATGGCCGCCATGAAAACTATGCAGGGCTATATCGACATCACCCCGGCCGACTTTCGGGAGGTCTACCGGGTGGCCTACGCCCTGGCCCAGGAACGCATGTTGAACGCCTTGAAAGCCGCCGACATCATGACCCCGACGGTCCACGTGCTCGACGCCGACGCCGATTTGATCGCCGCCGCCACCCTGCTGGCCGACAAGGGCATCTCGGGCGCGCCGGTGACCGACAGCGACGGCCGCATCGTGGGCGTGATTTCCGAAAAGGACTTTTTGCGCCGAATGGGCGCTGGTCCGGGCGGATCGTTCATGCGGGTCATCGCCCACTGCCTGAAGAGCAAGGGATGCGTGGCCACGCCCATGGCCGGCCGCACCGTGCGCGACATCATGAACGCGCCGCCCATCACGGCCGCGGCCGACATCTCCATCGGCGCCATCTCGGCCCTGCTGATGGAGAAAAACATCAACCGCTTGCCGATCCTGGACGCGGCGGGCAAACCGGTCGGCATCGTCACCCGCTCGGACCTGGTCAACTCGTTCTGCATGCTCGGATAGACAGGAGAATCCATGAAGTTTTTCGAAAAAATGCTGGGGCACACCCAGAGCCCGCCCCGGGTCGGCGCGGTGGAAATCCTCTGGTCCTGGATCGGCAGTTTCGCGGGCATCGCCCTGGTGGCACTGATCCATTACAACCTGCTGGACCGAACGGCGCTTTCCATGATCATCGGCTCGTTCGGCGCCTCGGCCGTTCTCATCTACGGCGCCATCCGCAGCCCCCTGGCCCAGCCGCGCAGCCTGATCGGCGGCCATGTGCTCTCGGCCGTGATCGGCGTGGCGGCCTTTCAGTTCCTGGGCCAACTGCCCTGGCTGGCGTCGGCCGCGGCCGTCTCCACGGCCATTGCCCTGATGCATTGGACCAAGACCCTGCACCCGCCGGGCGGCGCCACGGCCCTGATCGCGGTCATCGGCGGCGACAGCGTGCACCAGTTGGGCTATCTCTACGCGGTCATCCCCGCCGGACTGGGCGCCCTCGTCATGCTGATCATCGCCCTGCTGATCAACAACATCGCGCCCAACCGGCGATATCCCGAATTCTGGTTTTAAATCCCATAGATTTTTTACCCAACAGGAAGGAGTATTCGTCATGCAGAAAAGAAAGATCATGGAAAACATCTACTGGATGGGCGCCATCGATTGGGATCGACGGCTTTTCGACTCTTTGATTCCGCTTCCCGACGGTACCTCGTACAATGTCTATCTGGTCCAGGGCAGCGATAAAACTGCCCTGCTGGACACGGTCGATCCCCCTATGGCCGGCGAATTGCTCGCCCAATTGGCCGACGTGAAGAAAATCGATTATATCGTGTCGCACCATGCTGAACAGGACCACTCCGGCACCATCCCGCTCGTGCTCGAACGGTATCCGGAAGCCAAGGTGGTGGCGACACCCAAGGCCAAGGGCATGCTCATGGATATCCTGGACATACCGGAAAACGCCTTTGTCACAGTGGGTGACGGCGACACCCTCTCCCTGGGAGACAAGACCCTGAAATTCATCCACACCCCCTGGGTGCACTGGCCGGAAACCATGGTGACCTATCTAGCGGAAGACAAAATTCTCTTCAGCTGCGATTTTTACGGCTCTCACATCGCCACCACCGATCTTTTCGTCACCGACCAGGGCCGGGTGCACGAAGCCGCCAAGCGCTATTTCGCCGAGATCATGATGCCGTTTCGGACCATCATCGCCAAAAACATGGAAAAGCTCAAAGCGTATGAGATCGGCATGATCGCGCCGAGCCACGGCCAGATCTACGACCGTCCGGCCTGGATCCTGGAGGCCTACCAGGATTGGGTGAATGGTGCCCCGCACAACGTGGTCGTGCTGCCCTTCGTCTCCATGCACGGCAGCACCCGGCAAATGGTGGATCGCCTGACCGCCGCGCTCGTCGAACAAGGGGTCCGCGTGGAGCTGTTCAACCTGGCGGTCACCGATATCGGCAAGCTCGCCATGGCTCTGGTCGATGCCGGCACCATCGTCGTGGGCGTGCCCACCGTCCTGGCCGGTCCACACCCTTTGGCCGCCTATGCGACATTGCTGGCCAACGCCCTCAGGCCCAAGGCCAAGTTTCTCTCGATCATCGGCTCCTATGGTTGGGGCGGCAAGACCGTGGAAACCCTGGCCGGAATGATTCCCAACCTCAAGGTCGAGGTGCTGGATCCGGTCTTGTGCAAAGGGGTTCCCGCGGCGTCCGATTTTCAATTAATAGACCAACTGGCCGCCGCGATCGCTCGGAAACATGAAGAGAACGGCCTGCGATAGGCCGGTTAGATATAATAAATGAACAGGGTTAAGAAGAACGATCAAAACGCCGCTAAAATCATTTTTATTCACATATATGCATATAACGCGCGTATAATAGGAACGGACCAACTAAAGGAGTAAGCCATGTTTTGTTTTCAATGTCAGGAAACGGCCAAGAACACCGGTTGTACGGTCAGAGGGGTTTGCGGAAAGCCCGAGGAGACCGCCGATCTGCAGGACCTGCTGATTCACGTGTGTAAGGGGATCGGCCTGTATGGCGAGAAGTTGAAAGCCAGCGGTACAGTCGACAAGGACGCCGCCCACTTTATCGTCAAAGCGCTCTTTACCACCATCACCAATGTGGCCTGGAACGACGATGTGCTCGTCGAACGGATCAAGGAAGGCCTCAAGGTGCGCGATGCCGTCAAGGCCAAGGCCGGCGCCATGCCCGGCGCGCTTCCCGATTGCGCCACCTGGGCTGCCACGGACAAGCAGGCCATTATGGACAAGGCTTTGTCCGATGAGGTGCGCATCACGGCCGCGGCCAACGAGGATGTGCGCTCCCTGCGCGAGCTGCTGATCATCGGCTGCAAGGGCATCGCCGCCTACGCCGATCATGCCGCCATTCTCGGGTTCGAAAAAGACGAGATTTACGGCTTCCTTATGGAGGCCCTGGCATCGACCACCAAAGACCTTTCGGTGGACCAGATGGTCGGGCTGGTGATGAAAGCCGGCGAGACGGCTGTGACCACCATGGCCCTGCTCGACGAGGCCAACACCACCTCCTACGGCCATCCGGAAATCAGCCAGGTCAACATCGGCGTGGGCAAAAACCCGGGGATCCTGATCTCCGGGCACGACCTGAAGGACATGGCCGAACTGCTAGAACAAACCGAAGGTAAAGGCGTGGATGTCTACACCCACGGCGAAATGCTGCCGGCCAACTACTACCCGGCTTTCAAGAAGTACAAACACTTCGTCGGCAACTACGGCGGGTCGTGGTGGCATCAGAACCCGGAATTCGAATCGTTCAACGGACCGGTCCTGCTCACCACCAACTGCCTGGTGCCCCTTAAAAAAGACAATACCTACCTCGACCGGCTCTACACCACCGGCGTGGTCGGCTATGTCGGGGCCCCCCACATTCCCGACCGTCCGGCCGGCGGCAGCAAGGACTTTTCGGCCCTGATCGCCAAAGCCAAGAGCTGCCCGCCGCCCACAGAAATCGAAAACGGTACCATCGTCGGCGGTTTTGCCCGCAACCAGGTGTTGGCCCTGGCCGACAAGGTCATCGAAGCTGTGAAGTCGGGCGCCATCAAGCGATTCGTGGTGATGGCCGGTTGTGACGGCCGCCAGAAATCGCGCTCCTACTACACCGAGGTGGCCAAAAAGCTGCCCAAGGACACGGTGATCCTCACCGCCGGTTGCGCCAAGTACCGTTACAACAAGCTGAATCTCGGCGACATCAGCGGCATTCCGCGCGTGCTGGATGCCGGCCAGTGCAACGACTCCTACTCCCTGGCCGTGATCGCCCTGAAGTTGAAGGAGGCCTTCGGACTCAACGACATCAACGACCTGCCCATCTCCTATGACATCGCCTGGTACGAACAAAAGGCGGTGGCCGTGCTGCTGGCCCTGCTCTATCTCAATGTTCAGGGCATCCGGCTGGGACCGACCCTGCCCGCCTTCCTGTCGCCCAACGTGGCCAAGGTGCTGGTGGAAAAATTCAACATCAAACCCATCGGTTCCGTGGAAGAAGACGTCGCCGCCATGATGGCCGGGAAATAAAACCAACGGACCGGACCCTCGAGCCAAAAGAGCAAGAGACCGGTCCGGCATAACATCGGCTTGGGGCAAGCGGTGTGTATCCTCGTTTGCCCCGAGTCCCTTTCGCATCAAGAGCGCAAGGGGGAAGCGAAACGATGGAGAAATACTACAAGGAGAGATTCGAGGCCCAGCGCCGCCTGGCCAGAAAGGTGGCCCCCATCATGGAAGCCAACGAAATTCTAGAAAAGATGCGCTCGGAACTCAAGGAGATCGTTCCCGTGGCCATGGAGACCTGTATTCTCCTGATGGACCCCCATGCCATCGAATACACCCGTCCGCTCCAATGCGCTCTGTTCGACAAGCCGGTCAATTGCCTGCAATGCAAGCGTAACCGGCCGGCCGTCCAGAAAGCCATTGCACGGCGCAAGACCGTGGTGGCGCCGGGCGGTGCCCCGGTGTTACGGCCCGACGGCACGGTAATCGAGATCGGCCCCGAAGCCGCCCTGCCGGTGTTCGAGGAGGGAGAACTGCTTGCCGTGGTCAGCGTGGTTGCACCGCCCGGCACGCTCTTTTCCCGCAAGGAGTTTTTCCTGCTTCAGGATTTCGGGGAGACGGTCGGCAACCTGCTGGTCAGCGCCAGGAAACATTGGGCCGTGACCCAGGAAAAGATGCGCATCAACCAGATGCTGATCCACCTGTCGCCTTTCGTGCCCCACTCGGTGCGCAAGCTGGTGGAAAAAGACCCGGAAAGCATCGACCGCGAAAAGGAAAAAAAGGAGGTCAGCGTCCTGTTTCTCGACCTGGAAGGCTACACCAAACTCAACCTGGACCGGCCCGAGGATGAAGTCAACGCCCTGGTGGAACGCATCTTCTCCAGCTTCGTGGACCCTATTCACCGCTACCACGGGGATATCAACGAAACGGCAGGTGACGGTCTGATGATCATCTTCAAGGAGGACGACGCGCGCACCAATGCCGTCAACGCCATCAAGGCCGCCATCGATATCCAGGAGAAGAATCTGGCACTCAACCGTCAGCTCGGCCCCGGTGCCGATGCGGTCAACGTAAATATGGGGATCAACAGCGGCGAGGCCCTGGTGGGCATGACCCGCCTGAAAGGCACCCTGAGCATCCGCATGACCTACACGGCCACCGGATCGGTGACCAACCTGGCCGCCCGCCTGGCACAGCACGCCAAGGGCGGCGAAATCCTTTTCGCGGAAACCACCATGCGGATGATCCAATCAATGTGGCCCATAGAAGACCGCGGCACAGCCGCGCTCAAGGGCATCGACACGCCGATCCACATCTATGCACTGCCGGAACCGGTGTGGTGCGGGGCGCAGGTTTGCAACCTTTAAGCCTGCATGTCAACTGGCCTAAAAAGCCCGAAGGAGCAGGAAATATGAAAAAAATCAAGCTCGGCGCGCAGACATTCGTCTATCCCATGCCCGCTTTTTTGATCGGGGCCGATGTGGCCGGCAAAGCCAACTTCATGACGGCGGCCTGGAGCGGCATCGCCAACAGCAGCCCGCCCATGGCCACCGTAGCCTTGCAGCACCATCGCCATACCCTGAAAGGTATTAAAGAAAACGGAACTTTTTCTATCAACGTGCCGTCGGTAGATCAGGTCAGGGAGACCGATTACTGCGGTATCGTCTCCGGCGCCCGTAAAGACAAGACCAGGGACTGCGCCTTCGAGGTTTTCTACGGAGAGTTGGAAACGGCGCCGCTCATCGCCCAGTGTCCGTTGAACCTGGAGTGCAAGGTGATTCACATGTTGAACCTGGGCAGCCACACCCTTGTGGTCGGTCAGGTCGTGGAAACCCATGTCTCCGAGGCGTGCACGACAGACGGGCTGCCGGATGTGGCCAAGGTGAAGCCCCTGGTTTACAGCGCCGGCGCGGAAAAAGCCTATCACGGTGTGGGCGCGGCTCTGGGCCTGGCATTCAGCGCAGGAAAAGAGCTCAAGTAGCTCGTTCGCTTGTTTCCGCCCGCGATGTGATCATATGGGTCGATGCAGAGCATCCCTCTGGATATCCCGCGTTCCACACGGGTGAATGTTGACTGAACGTCCGAAAATGGTCGGCGGGGGGTCGAGACGCTGAAAGAAAAGGCGGCGCTTCGGATGTTGCCGAAACGCCGCCCCCATTTGTTGCCGATAGCTTCAGTGTGCGATCCTAACGGCCGAATTTTTGGCGATGGTGATCGCTGAAGACCTTCTCAGAAAGCGCCATGCGTGTACCCGTTTCCTGGGATGAAATCGTTCACCGCGAAGCGGGGCGAGCCGCATTCACGACGATCAGGCCAGGTCGAAGCGGTCCAGGTTCATCACCTTGTTCCACGCAGCGACGAAGTCGTTCACGAACTTCTCCTGGGAGTCATCGCATCCGTATACTTCCGCCAGGGCACGGAGCTGGGAGTTCGAACCAAAGATGAGATCGACGCGGGTGCCGGTCCACTTGAGTTCGCCCGTTGAACGATCGCGCCCCTCGAACACGTTTTCATCCGAGGTCGCTTTCCACACCGTGCCCATGTCGAGCAGGTTCACGAAGAAGTCGTTGGTGAGCGCCTCCGGCCGCTGGGTGAAAACGCCGTGCCGGGTTTGCCCGTAGTTGGTGTTCAGGACGCGCATGCCGCCGATGAGAACCGTCATTTCGGGAGCGGTGAGCTTCAGCAATTGGGCCCGATCGATCAGCAATTCCTCTGAGGACACGCTGAATTTGGCCTTGAGGTAATTACGGAATCCGTCCGCCTTGGGTTCGAGTACGTGGAACGCTTCCACGTCGGTCTGGTCCTGGGTTGAATCCGTGCGCCCCGGGGAAAAGGGAACGGTCACAGCGTGACCGGCGGTTTTGGCAGCCTGCTCGACGCCGGCGCATCCGCCCAGGACAATCAGGTCGGCGAGGGAAACCCGCTTGCCGCCGGACTGGGTGCCGTTGAACGCCTTCTGTATTCCCTCGAGGGTCTGAAGGACCTTCTTCAGTTGGTCGGGCTGATTGACCTTCCAATCTTTTTGTGGGGCAAGACGAATGCGCGCGCCATTGGCACCACCTCGGTAGTCGGAACCACGGAAGGTGGCGGCCGATGCCCAGGCGGTCGAAACCAGTTCAGATACAGTCAGTCCCGAAGCAAGAATTTTCCCTTTCAGGTCGGCGATGTCTGCTGCGTCGATCAGCTCATGGTCGGCAGCCGGCACCGGGTCCTGCCAGATCAGCTCTTCTTCCGGGACCTCCGGGCCGAGGTACCGTGAGCGGGGGCCCATGTCGCGGTGGGTCAGCTTAAACCAGGCGCGGGCAAAAGCATCCGCGAATTCTTCGGGGTTTTCCAGGTAGCGGCGCGAGATCGGCTCGTAAATGGGATCGAACTTCAATGAGAGGTCCGCCGTTGTCATCATGGGACGGCGCTTCTTGGACGGGTCGTGGGCGTCGATCACCATATCCTCGTCATCCACGTTCTTGGCCAGCCACTGATTTGCGCCGGCCGGGCTCTTAACCAGCTCCCAGTCGTATTTAAACAGCACCTTCAGATAACCCATGTCCCATCGGGTCGGATTCGGCTTCCATGCGCCCTCGATGCCGCTGCTGATGGTGTCGCCGCCTTTGCCGCTGCCGTAACTGCTCTTCCAGCCGAGACCCTGCTCCTGGATGGGGGCGGCTTCGGGTTCGGGGCCCACATGCGTCGCAGGGCCGGCGCCGTGGCATTTGCCGAAGGTGTGCCCGCCCGCCACGAGGGCGACGGTCTCTTCATCGTTCATGGCCATGCGGGCGAATGTTTCGCGGACGTCGCGTCCGGAAGCGATCGGATCCGGGTTGCCGTCCGGTCCTTCCGGGTTTACGTAGATCAACCCCATCTGAACGGCCGCCAGGGGGTTTTCCAGATCCCGCTCGCCGGAGTAACGGCTCTTGGGCTTGTCGCTCGTGGCCAGCCACTCCTCTTCCGAACCCCAGTAGATGTCTTCTTCCGGTTCCCAGATATCCGAGCGCCCGCCAGCGAAACCGAAGGTCTTGAATCCCATCGATTCGAGGGCGCAGTTGCCGGCGAGTATCATCAGGTCGGCCCAGGAAATCTTTCGGCCGTATTTCTGCTTGATCGGCCATAGCAACCGGCGCGCCTTGTCCAAGTTCACGTTATCGGGCCAGCTGTTGAGCGGGGCAAAACGCTGGTTTCCGGTACCCCCGCCCCCACGGCCGTCGCCCATGCGGTAGGTGCCTGCACTGTGCCACGCCATTCGTATAAAGAGCCCACCGTAGTGCCCCCAGTCGGCCGGCCACCACTCCTGCGAATCGGTCATGAGCGCATACAGGTCCTTCTTCAGCGCCTGCAGGTCGAGCTTTTTGAATTCCTCAGTGTAATTAAAGGCTTCTCCCATGGGATTGCTCAGGTTCGAGTGCTGATGCAGAACCTTGAGGTTCAACTGATTCGGCCACCAGTCGTGTATCGAGGTGCCGCCGCCGGCAATGGGTCTCTTCATTGCGCCCGTTACAGGGCACTTGCTCTCTTCACTCATAATGCCTCCTTCTTTCTCTTTTTTCGATTCATACACTACGCTTTCGCGATATCCTGCTCGGTGTCCATCCACCGGCCAACATCGCGACAGCGAACCTATGGACGGGATTCATCTTTATTAAAGATCGAACTGTCCCATCTGTTCCATTGATAAATATGAATATTAAATGATAATCAATACCAATAACAGGTGAAAAAATATATTACGCTTTCTCTGATGCCATGCAATCGCTGCATATACCGAAAAAGTCCAGGCGGTGACTCAAAATTTTAAAATGCGTCTCTTCGGCAACCTCTTTTTTCATGATGTCCATACTATCCAGATCCGGATCGACGATTTTTTTACATCTGATACAGATGACGTGCGGATGGGGGTGAGGCTTGTTTCCATCGTACCGGTTGCTCCCATCAGGGAACCCCAGTTCAAGAACCTCACCAAGCGATTTAATAAGTAAAATATTTCTGTACACAGTTGCAAGACTCATTGTCGGAAAATCGCCTTTGACAAGATCATAAACATCCTCAGCGCGGGGATGGCCATCACTTTTGGCGAGAATACCAACGATAGCCAGCCTCTGGGGTGTAATTTTGTGGCCATGATCCCTAATTTTTCGGACGATGGTCTCAAATCTCTCTTTAGGATCTGCCAACCGAGGTTCCTTTTCTCAATTAATATTTGTTATCAAATAACATCGTCTTTCCTTTCCGTCAATACCCATTTTGTTGGCTCGTGTGCGCAACTTTCCGGCTTTAGCAAAATGGCTCAGCCAACCTCTCGGCAATCTGGAAATCGCCGGCATTCTCGAACGCCATAAAAAGCCCGGGCCACGTCAGGTGGGACGACGGCTGGCCCGAAATCGGAGTTGGGCGATATGCTTCCCCCAGACGACCTGTCTGCTCAGCTTTAATGAAAAAGATGGCAAATCAGGATAGTATGACGCCATGCCTGGCACACAGCAAAAGGGCAGAGCCTCAATAGAGGCCCTGCCCTTTTTTTTAACCGAAACGTCCGCGTATCGTGATTTTCTGCCTGTAATGTGATGAAGCTCTGCCGTTGAACCTTTTTCAGCTAAAGTTTACATCCTGCTCCATCTACCTGTCCTTTAATGCACCGATTGACGAAGTAACCTAGTACCGATACGGTCAGCATGATTCCGATCATAAGGCACCTTCCTTTTTGCTATCCCTGAACGTCGATTCCCATATCGCACCCCAGATGCTCGTCTGGGGTGTCGCACTTGAAATTCGCTTCGCGGGTGTCTACGTGTCCTTCGTTGCTCTCATCAAAGTAGTCTTGCACGCTATTGTCGGCCATGATGTCACCTCACTGATGATTGGTTGGTTTGGGGTATTCATTCCTGCTGTGTTGGACATAAGGTGCGTCAGCATGAAAGAGATGCAATGCGGACCGAATAGGCGCATATTGAGAGGTAAAATCTACCATACGCAATCCAGCCAAGGCCGGTCATTTACTACCCTGGTGCGGAAAAACACTATCAAGGCATCACCAGCCATGCGCAATCGTTCAGTGCGGGGGAAGGATCTCAGGGAGTCGATTTATCCAGTGCCTTTTTGATTGCCTCGGTGCACTGCTCGACGGTCTCGCGGATGGGGGCGGCAATCTCGTCGGGCAGCACATCGGTGATCCATACCAGACGGGTCCGGCCTTCGGTTCCGGCACAAACCTGGAACGAAGCGTTGTGGTGGGTGGCCCGGCCGCCGACTGAAGCGTAGACGAGCCGTCGGGCCTGGTCGTCGATGGTGACAATCAGCTCGCGCACCAACAGGCCGCTGGCAAAGGTAACGACCCTGCAATTGCCATCCATGCGGGTATCCGCCAGAACACCCGGCACGAGGCGCGTATGGACGGCGGCGACGTCGCGAACCGCGTCCCAGACGTCGTCCGGATCGGCCTGGAGGGAAATCTCCTTGTAAATTGTGGCCACGCCGATAGTTTCCGCGTTTCTACGTCCTGTTGCAGATTTTTGCCAACGAAGGTGTGTCTTCACAATCTCCGCTGTTCAACCCTTAACAAGAAGTCATTCCATCAATGTCTATTCTGGTGTTTCACTCGTCCATTGCCAAGCGGCGCCGTCGGCAATGCGTTTAATGTCAATACGGAACGCCACGCGCCGACCCTTTTCGACAGCGTAGCTCACTTGGACATCGCAGGGGACCAACATCTCTTTTAGGCCCACTTCTTTCCCATCCGGGCCTATGATTAGGGTTTCAGGACTAACCTTGAACTTGCCACCTAATGTGTAGACCCATTGCAGGCTCTTTTTACTAATGGTCACATTGGCTTTGGAAATGACAACACCAAGGCCCCCTCCCTCCTCGTTGTTTCGAACACTTTTCGGGGGTGCTGCCGTAGCCGATACAGAAAATGCCAGAAAAAGCAGGGCCATCCCTATCGTTAGAAAATCAGTCGCGGCGAGCCTCAAATTTCTCATCATATTATATTTTTTGGTATAAAATCTCATGGTTGTGCTCCATTTTGTATTTTCTGATGTAGTCGTTGCCATTCCTGAAACGCCCCCTTTTCCCTGTTTAGATTACACAGGGAAAAGGGGGCAGCTTTTTATGGACAGGGTTGAGGCCCGGGTTCGACTTGCACCTTGCCGCTCTTGAGCACGCCGGGGTTATCCTGCTCAAGTGGTTTGATTGCACCCGTAGAGGTCTGAATATAAGCCCTGGAACCTTCCTCGCGTCCAACATGGATATTGGGCGTAATAGTCATGCCCTTTCCTAAAGAAGCTCTCTTGAGTACCAGAGCATCGCTAACGCTCACATCGGTCGGGTCCAGACCGATAATCGATTGGTAATAGGCCGTACCGGTGAGGTAATAAAGGGCGTAGACCATGCTTTCCCCATCGAGACCGCAAGGATCGTCAGTGGGTACATAGCTGGTAAATGTCAATACATCACCCGCCAGTACGGCTTCACCCAAATTCCGTTCGCCTGCTTTGTAATCGAGGTCGATTCGCCAACCGCTGTAATTGTTCTGGATTTCATCGACCAAAGCATAAAAGTCGCTGAAGCCCGTGACCGTACTACCGTTGTTGTAAACTTTGACATTGGTGGTATCCAGCAAACTGGTCACGGCGACCTGGTTGTGGTTGAACTTCTTTTCACCGCTCACGAGCGTGTAAGGTTCTTTTACACCGTAGTAGGATTGCTGGTCCGAATTTAGCTTATCATCCTGGGAGTAGAAACGACCAGTCCCGAAGAACAGCCAGCGATTTTCGGACTTGTCCACGCCCGCCATTGCATGGGCCATGATGGGCTGGCCGTTGCTAAGGGCGGGGCTGCTTTTGTCGGTCAGATCCAGCAAGGTGCTGTCGAGGGTCCAGTTGGCCGGATTCTTGGGATCGGAGCCGTTCTCGAAAACGAACCGCCGCATCTTGCCGTTCCATCCGTCTGCGTGGTTCCCGTAACTGACACCGAAATAGGCTGCATCGGCGGTAAAATTCAGGTCCCAATCCACGGTAATGGGCTTGGAGATGCTGCTCTCCTCCTCCGGGAATTGCACCAGGTAATGCGGATCAGCCGAAGCTGCGGCGGTGTAGGTTTTGGGGCCGCTGCCGGTGAGGGCGACCACCTTGCCGTTGTTGGCCAGTTCCACCAGATCGATGGCATACATGACGGCTTTTTGAGTGCTGGTGCCATCGATGAGGGCATCATAATTGGCGCCATTGTCTCCAGCGTCATCCTCCGAAATGGGTCCTGATCCGAAGAACAGGTACCACTGGTTGGATTGTTCCGTGTAAGTGGTCTGGTTGAAGTCTCTTACGGTGATGACGCCCGGATGGCAGGTTGTAAAACCAAGCTCCGGAAATGTGATCTCGGCCAGCAGTTTGGGCGGCTGTTCCGGATTGGTGATATCGAAGATGGCGAAAGCCGAGGTCATGGCTTTATCCACAGCGGCATTATAGACGCCATCTTTTTTATCGATGTCCGCGGCGATTTTACCGCCGCCAAAACGCATGCCGCACACCATGAGCGTGGCCCAGCCATTGGGGTTGGTAGAATCGGTGGCCCCTTTGGACGGGTAGATACGGGCATCGAAAACACGGGGCTGCAGGTCCATGTAGTAGACGTGCTGGTAATCCGGTTGGGTGCGCCAGTACAAATGGGGGAGCAGGTTGAACGGCACATAGGCCCACAGTTCCGCGCCCAGATCGAACTCATGGTAGGGGCCGCCGTCAGTCACCTCGACGCCGGAGTTGTTGTAGGGCTTGAGGGCGAACTTGTTCTCGCTGGCGCTGAAGAAGCCGGAATTGAAAGCATGCACCATGCCGTCATTGGCGCCCACGTATACCACGTTTCGCCGGAATTGGTATCTTTTGTAGAAGGCGGAATACCCCTTGTCATTATAGAGCAGGTCGAAATTCTCCGACGGTGCGCCCACTACCGTGGGCGTGGAGTAGACAATATCCCCAAGCCGCCAGGTTTCAAAAGTGCCGTCTCCCTCGGCGTCGTACTGGCGGTTGCGGAAAGCGGCAATTTCCAGGCCGCCGATGGCATCGGAAGCCTGGTCCTCTCCCCGCGTGTAATTGACCACCCGCCTGAGTTGCCGGCTGACCAGGGACTCAAAGAGGGTGTCCGTAGGAAGAATGGGCGGATTATAAGGTTGATAGGGATGGATATAGGCGAAAAAGTCGGCGGGATCGCTCACCTGGGACCAGCTGGGGTCACTAGACGCCACGAAATCCTTGGTCTCGCCGCTGTCCGCCACCATGTCACCGTCTGCGTCCGCAAAGGTGAAAATATATCGCTGTTCAGCAGTGGACGTATAGGATCGTTGATTGACTGCGTCGGTCAAATGGTTGAGCCAATCGTTGGAAGACCAGAGGTAACTGAGGTCGCTCATTTTGAATTCGGATTTGCCGTCTATCGTGAGAGGCCCTTCATCGTTGTCGTCAAAAATCCCATCGGCGTTTGTGTCTCTATACTTTTGGGCGGTCTCTTCTCCAAAGTAGATAAAGAGGTCTTCGTCCAAATCCAGTTGATGATTGCCATTGGTGTCTTCCCGCACGTTGCCGTGGGCATCGGCCAACAGGGAATGGACCTGGCCCACCCATTTGACGGTATTGCCGTTGATGGTTTCCGCGGGATAGAAGATGGATTGATAGATGGCACCCTCACCGGACCGGGAGTTGGAGACGACCGAGGCCGCCGTACCCGATGAGGCGCGTTTTAAAATGCTCTCGATGGCCGCCAGCAATTGCGCCTCCAGCTCATAGCCGTCGGTGGCTTCGTAATAGGTGTCGGGAACGCCGTCGCCATCCGCATCCCACTCCATGCGCTGGTCGGCCGGGTCGGTGTAGGTTCCGTTGGGTAGACCGTCATCATTCAAGTCCTCGAAACCACCGTTCCGGGCAGCATCCATCAAAAGGCTGCGGCCGTTGGGATCCTTGTCAAAGGCGTAGACCGTATAAAGCAGAAGATTTTGGATATCCGTCAAATCCGAACGCAAATCCGAAGTGCGTGCGTAAAGAGCGACATCGTCCAGGTAGTCCGTACCCCCGGAGGGATAGTTGCATCCGCTGCCTGTGCTTTCGTTGCAGGAGGTGAAGTCTTTGTTGTCGCCGTCGAAATCCTTAAGGAAGCTTGGAATTTTGCTGTCCTTGGTAGAGGCGCCGTCGGTGAGAAGCAGGATAAAACTCTTGGCGCAATATAATGAAACCTGATCGTCCTTGTCCCAGTATGGATCCTTTAGCGTGTTTTTACCGATACTGAACAATTGGGATTGATTGGGATAATCGAGGCCCGAAGCCACCGGCTCCTGGGCAAAATACTGTGTTGCCACGTATAATGTTTCCGCCAGGGGTGTCCAGGTGTTGCAGGGCATGCCTTGCAGCCCTGGCAGAAAGTTTGTGCCGAATCCATTATCGATAGGGTTCTGCACATAGCCGCCGCTGTCACCACTACCGGTGCCGCTGTTGAACCACATATTCCCCCAGCGGGCCCGGTCGCCGATGCGCTGCAACACGCCGGCCAGGTTGCCCTCGTAGAAATCCCTGGGCTCGATGGCGATGTATTTTTGAATATCGAGCTTGTAATTGGTGCTGCTGACGTTGAGATATCCCTTCTCGGTCACCCCGTAAGAATAACTGCCTTTGTATGGGGATGTGGCCGGTCCGGAAGCGCTGGAAAAAGTTTTCCAGTAGGTGCCGTAGCCATAGGCTTCGGATTCACACTGGTTCTGCTGGTTTCCGCCACCCGTGCGCGATGTGGCCTTGCCGCCCATGAGCACTTTGCGCAGCACATCCACCCGGCGCATGGCCATCCAGTTCATCCAATTACCGTCCCACAGGCCGTTGCTCTTCACCGCCGGCGCGATATCGCTGTCGGTGATGGTGGCTGCGGCGCCGGTCATGGTTTGCACGTTCCAACTGTTGGTGGATGGCACGTAGCTGATCTTTTTGTATTTGGGCCAGAAGACATTGCTGCTGTATGTGTAGAAATAATCCGGATTGAAGTATCCGTAGTATCGGGTTCCGGCAGCCTGGTCAATATAGGTGACATGCAGCATCGGACCGATCGCCTCGCCGCTTTCCCGTGATTGGGCCTCGCGGTGGCCGGTAAGCGTCGGAAAGGCGGTTCCATCGAACCGGAAGAGCATGGCATTTCCGGCTGCCCAGCCGCTGCGACCTACCAACGCCTGCACAATGGCCGTCAGATCGGGAGTACTATAACGCGTGCCGGCGACCCAGTCGCCCGGTGTCCATGCGACTTCCACTGGGGGGGCAATGACCAACCGGTCGGAAATATTGAAATCATCCGAGACATCGAGAAAAGGCGCATCGTCGGCGTCTTCCGCCCGGATGACCAGGTCGGTAGTCACGGAAGTGCAGCTCGTTTTTGCGGTGAATTCGATACGCGCCGATACGATGGTCGCATCTTTCGGCAGTGTAACGTTCTGAAAACGAACAGCGACATAATCGCTGCCGAAATCCAGATCGTTGGCGCTGCCGCCGCCGTCGCGCATCGCACCGCTGGTCGGGCTCTGTTCCATGTCGTCTCTTTCCAGGACCACGGGAAAGCTGACGGTGGTCCCGTTATAGGGGGTGCCGGTATATCCGTCCGCATAGGCGAGGGAATTCATACTGCCCGAATTGTCCAGGGCGATCATAATATTGGGTTTGGCCGCATTGGTGGCAAACACAGGCACCTTGACATATTCTTCCATGGTGGGCGTTTTCCAGTCGGCATGACTCGGGCCGGCAGCAGCCCAGGTGATTGCAACAAGCAGAATCAACTTCTCGAAGATGCGTTTCATATCAGTTCTCCATGATTGTGATGATCTGAAGTCTGCACGCCCTTTAAGGCGAACAACCGTTGAGTGTCGGTCGGTTTGCTTCAAATCACATGACGCCAACCGGTGACCACGCGTGCCTGGCTGTTGGCCGGCCCCCGTCCTAAACCGCTGATGGTGTAGACTCTTTGGGTGCCACCCTTCGCCGAAGTCTTTCCCCGTCCCGCATATCCCTCATTCATATTGTCCCCACTTCCAGGCAACGGTCCGACAGTACAATAGGTGCATGCCGTAACATTGGATTCAGACAATTCCTCCATCTCGACATCGGTACCAACGCCCACCATATTTTCCCAAAAGTCGGTTTTATGGATGAAAAGGTCGGCAGAATTGCCAAAGTTGAAAGGCGTTGCCTCAGCACCAAAATCGCGATTTTCAATATTTTGCTCGATCAATTCCGGCATCAAACCATCGCAAACCGCTTCGGTGGCATACCAAGTCATCTTATGCAATTTGTCATGAGAGGCCACTTGCAACTCGATGGTGGCGGTTCTTGTGGCAAGAACACCGATCACGGTGACCACCGCCAGGATAAGCACCACGATAACCAAAGCGGATCCATTTTCGTTATGAAGCCTTTGATGATGACGATTCATATGCACCTCTTTTAAATGATATCTTGTTTGATATAGACCAAATTGAGGTTTTTGGGAGTGCCGCGTTCCAGCCAGTTCACCGTGACATCCACGCGCATGGTGTTCCGCACGATCGCATCCCGTTGGACGTTGTAGGTAATGGTATAATTACCGTTTTGGATCGGGCCGTGGGCACCTTCGGTGAGATCGGCGTCCGTCATGTAGTCCAGCGGCCTGAGGTTTTCCACTTGATTGGCCGCGACATTGGCCCCCTGGGTCAGACTTTGCGCAGTGCTGTTCCCATTGATGGAGCTGATCTGCATGCTCGCCGCCGCGAGCACGCCAACGGTGAAAACAAAAACGGCAATAATGGTTTCGATCAGGGTGAACCCCGCTTCAGTCTTCTTGCGGTTCTGAATCGTGCGCATCGAACGTTTCATCTCGGCAACTCCTTTTCCCGGAATTCCCGGGTTAAATGCCCATGTAGCGAAATTGGACGGTATGATCCATCAACTGTCTTCTGAAGTTATCTTGAAAACCACCGGCTTGGGCGGGTACCACCCGATCGCCCACCACAAACTGATCGGTACTGTTGTATTGTGGATCGATGTTGCGAGTCCTGGCCACCATCCAGATTCGGACCATGCGTATCTGGTTGAGGGGGACCGGTGGATTGATAAGACCCGCCGCGCCATCTGCCGCCTCGATGACGAAGTTGCCGCCGGCATCGTTGATATCGATGATGCCATCGTCGTTGGTGTCCAAATTGGTATCCAGCGTATTGTTATTGTCCGAATCCACGGCCCAAATGATATTGTTATTGGGGGTTCGGTCTAATTCACCGTCCCCATCGGTATCGATAGCAAAGGCGAATCCGATCGCGTCGATACCTTCGGCCACCAATTGACGTTGACCGTTCGTATCCCTGGCTAAATCGAAGATGTTATCCGCATTGTCATCGTATAAGAGGTAGGAAAAAGTCGGTTCATCCAGGATGCCATTGCTGTTTGTGGCCGCATTGTTGGGATCGAAATCGTAAGCGAGAGTCAAAGCAGGGCTGCCAAGCGGAGCTGCCGTTACAACAGGCGCGGTAACTTCATTGGTGATGTCGTATCGACGGACGTCGGTGATGCCGAAAAGCCCTGTCGACTGAGGATCATACCCTGCGATACGGATGTCCTCCTCCAGGATATAAACAGCACCCCGCAATTGCTGCTGCATTTGCGCCACCTGACGCACCATGTTGGCGGCCCGTTGCTGGCTGATGGAATTGGAAACCATCGCGACCCCTACGATCGATGTGACGATGATGGCAATCAGCAGCTCTATAATCGTAAAACCCTTGTCGGTTGACACGATTGAATGACGTTTTTTGGCGTCCATGTGGCGTGTTCTCCTATGTCCAGGTTCCCGTGCCGGGGTTGTAGAGTTTCTGGGAGATGCCGCCGGCTGCAGACACCCTCAAACGAAAAGTGAGATTTCCATTCTGATTGGTCACCAAAATGGCGGCTGGAATCGTAGTGCATAGCCCTTGAGGGTTGAAGGTGATCACACCGGATGAAGCCTCCGGAATATTGGTGAAAGCGACACCACCGGGATACCGACCCAAGTCGACGACTTCTCCGTTCAGGGAGATGGTATATTGATTGGCGGCCGGCGCGTTGATCGTAATCGTGCAGTTGGCGTTTTCCTTGATGGCCATCAATTTCGCGCGTTGGAGATCCATCAACAACTGATCGGCCGCATTGCGAACGCCTCTTTCACGCAACCAGGTCAGGGTTGAAGGCGCAGCTATGGCCAGCACGATTGCAGCGATGGCGATGACAATGACCAGCTCTATGAGTGAGAATCCAGATGTTTTCTTGACATGTTTCGAAATTCCGTATCTCGTGCACTGTTTCATTTTGCCCTCTGCATGTTGTCGTTTGTTGCGCATCAAAAGATTCACCGCCGAATTAAGCAAAAAGCGTACCTAAATAGGGAAACCGCCATTTCAAAGCGGACTGAAATGGCCAATTTAGTAATTTATTTTATTTATTTCAATATGTTGTAAAATTTATAAATATTGGAAATACGGCTGCGGCAGGGCATTCGATCCCCCGACAAGACAAAATTTGGCTCAAATACTCTTAAAAAGTTTAATAGTCGGCAAGGGTAGGAGATTTCAAAACCAAATAAACCGGTCGAGGTCAGTCACCCTGTGAAACAGAATTGAACACGGGCACGTTTAAATCATTTAAGGGTCGGCTTCGATGATTGAGCAAAGAATCTCCACTACGGGTATCATGGCGCCTCCGTGAACCCACCATGGCTTGACCAACACCAATGGGATCATCATAATACAAACGATCTCAAAAAAAACAACGGGGCAAAAGGGCATGTTTTTCTTTATCGCCGGCGTGCAGCCCAGAAAAAGGACCATCGACGCCACTCCGCGGCGCTGCCCGCGATGCGGGCTGAATCAGGCCGCCGTCCAACGGGTGGATCACTACTTCAGCCTCTTCTTCGTGCCCCTGGTCCCCGTCAAAAGAGGCGAGCCGTTCTTGTATTGTCGACACTGCAATTCTGTGGTGGGAGATGGCCGGGGCGTTGAATTTTCCCAGATATCGCCTAATGAAAAGCCGCCCGCCTGCCGGCGATGCGGGCGGCCTCTGGATCCAGACTTCGCCTACTGCCCGTACTGCGGTGAGCGCCGGTGACCGCTATAATCGGGCTTAATCAAGACAGGAGGCTATCATGGCACTCTACCTGGTCCAACACGGAAAGAGCCTTTCCAAAGAAATCGACCCGGGGAAAGGGCTCTCCGAAGAGGGGATCGCCGAGGTTCAACGGATTGCCCAGGTGGCGGCCGGCTATGGTTGCAAGGTGACCCAGATCCGCCACAGCGGCAAAAAGCGCGCCCGACAGACCGCGGATATCTTCGCGTCCCACCTGAATCCCCAACATGGCGTCACCGACATCGACGGGCTCAATCCATTGGATGACGTGGCCGCTTTCGCAGCGAACCTGCCGGTCGAAGACAATCTCATGCTGGTCGGGCATCTGCCTTTTATGGAACGACTGACCGCCTATCTGATCATCGGGGTCATCGAGCCGGCAGTGTTCAAATTTCAAAATGGCGGCATCGTCTGCCTCGACCGGCATCCGGACTCCGGAAAGTGGATCATCAAGTGGGCGCTCATGCCGAATATCGGTTGAAAAGATAATGAAGGATCGGGGGCTGGTCTCATTGGCTTTGGCCGGATTGTTGCTCCAATTCAGATGATGGCAATATGTTTAAGGGAACCCATTGGTGAGGACTGGATATGGCCAGCATAAGAGACGCGCGACCCCAAAAAGAGATGAGTCTCATCGGGCGGGCCCTTCATAAGCGGCTTAACAGGCCTGTTGAGTCCTATGAGAAGCGAATGGTCAACAACATGACCACCTTGTATCAGGTCATCCGCAAGGGAGACATCGTGCTGGTCGAGGGCCGCGCGGAAATCAGTCGAATCATCAAACTGATGACCAACAGCACCTGGAGCCACTCGGCCATATATGTGGGAGACGCCCTCGAAAAATCGACCGATGAAAACGTCAAAAGGACATTGAAATATGCAGAAGAACCCCATCGCCGGCACATGCTGATCGAGGCAGATTCGGTAACTGGTGTCGCCGCTGCGCCCCTGAAGAAATACGCCGATGAAAATATCCGCATATGCAGGCCCTTTGGTATCTCGACGCAGGATTTGGAAGTCGTGGTCGCCGAGGTCATCACAAACCTGGGGAAGCATTACGACCACCGCAATATTCTCGATCTGGGCTTGATGCTTCTCCCCTCTTTCCTCAATCCTTTTAAAAAGAGAACCATCAAAGCCTGTTTAGGGGGCTGCTCGGAATACGAAGTCATTTGTTCCGGAATGATCGCCAAGGCGTTCCAAAAGGTCGGATATCCGATCCTGCCCGCCTTGTCGAAGACCACGGATCCCGCCAGACACGCAGCAAAGAACCCTTTCGGGTCGGCTTTGGTCATGCGCCATTACTCCCAGATCGTACCGAGAGATTTCGACCTGAGTCCCACTTTCGAAATCATCAAACACAACCTTTTCGGCATGGATGGTTTTGATTATCGGTCCATTTGGGCGAATGGCGGCCAACCGGGGCAGCACCTTTTAGGGTGCGACCTGTTAGGGACGGCGACTCCTGCGGAAAGGACGGGCGGCGATGGCACAGAAAAACCGCAATAAATGGATCGGCAAAGCGCCCGTGGTCGGGCTGATCGTGCTTGGCATGCTCGCCTTCTGGTATCTCGAGCTGGGGCAATATCTCTCCCTCGACTATATCAAGTCGTCCCAGGAAAGATTTCAGACACTCTACCAGTCCCACCGGGTGCTTGTGATTGCGGCCTACATGGGGATTTACATCCTGGTGACAGCCCTGTCCCTGCCCGGGGCCGCGGTGATGACGTTGGCCGGCGGCGCGCTGTTCGGTCTGGTCACCGGAACCGTGGTGGTCTCGTTTGCCAGCACCATAGGCGCCACCCTTGCCTGCCTTGTATCCCGCTTTCTGCTCCGCGAATGGGTTCAGCGCAAATTCGGCGAAAAACTGGCGACCATCAATGCCGGCATTGAAAAGGAAGGCGCGTTCTACCTGTTTTCCCTTCGTCTGGTTCCGATTTTCCCGTTTTTTGTGATCAATCTGGTCATGGGCCTCACCCCCATACGGTTGTTCACCTTTTTCTGGGTGTCGCAGATCGGCATGCTGGCCGGGACCATCGTCTATGTCAACGCCGGTAAGGAGCTGGCCAGGATCGATTCCTTGTCCGGCATTCTGTCGCCGGGGGTGCTGATCTCTTTTGCCCTGCTTGGAGTGTTCCCCATCACCGTGAAAAAGCTGCTGGCGCTTTACAAACGCAAGTTGCGCGTTGGGTTGAAAAAATCCGCCTGATCGAAGTTGGAGACAGAACATGTCAAACAAAGAGCCAGACAAAGAAAACGATAACACTCTCGTGAGTCCCTGGGATGCGCACAACCAACGACTGGCGTCCCATGTCCATCCGGTGGACTGGAAAAACCCCAAACCCGCTTCGCGCTACAACCTGGTCGTTGTCGGCGCGGGAACCGCCGGTCTGGTGTGCGCGGCGGGCGCGGCGGGTCTGGGAGCCAAAGTCGCCCTGATCGAGCGCCACCTGATGGGCGGCGACTGCCTGAACGTGGGCTGTGTGCCATCCAAAGCCATGATCCGGGCCGCGCGGGCCGCCGCCGCCGTGCGCGGTGCGGGCGATTTCGGTGTGCATGTTCCGGAGGGGGTAACGATCGATTTCGGCGCGGCCATGGAACGCATGCGCCGTTTGCGGGCGGACATGGCCCCCAACGACTCGGCGAAACGCTTCAGCGAACTGGGGGTCGATGTGTTTATCGGGGAGGGCCGGTTTGTCGATGCCCACACGGTCGAGGTCGCCGGCGAGCGACTGACCTTTAAAAAGGCGGTCATCGCCGCCGGCGCGCGCGCCGCGGCGCCCCCCATCGACGGATTGGACCAGGTGCGCTACCTGACCAACGAGACCGTTTTTTCCCTGACCGAATTGCCCAGGCGGCTGGCCGTCATCGGCGCCGGCCCTATCGGTTGTGAAATGGCTCAAACCTTTGCCCGCTTCGGCTCGGACGTACTGCTGGTGGAAACCGCGCACGGCATTCTGCCCAGGGAAGACGCCGACGCTGCCGGCATGGTTCTGGCGGCCATGCAAAAGGACGGTGTCAAACTTCTGTGCTGCGGCAAGCATATGAAACTGGCCAAGGCCGAGGGCGGAAAAATCCGACTGTCGGTTGACTCTCACGGCAAAGCGTATGATGAAGTGGTCGATCACCTGCTGGTTGCTGTGGGGCGCGCGCCGAATGTCGAAAACCTGGGACTTCAAGCCGCAGGTGTCGCCTTTACCCACAAAGGCGTGCAGGTCAATGAACGCCTGCAAACCACCCAGCCCGATATTTATGCGGCCGGCGATATCTGCTCGCCCTATCAATTTACCCATGCGGCCGACTTCATGGCGCGCATCGTCATCCGCAACGCACTGTTCTTCGGCCGCTCCGGCACCAGCGCCTTGAACATCCCCTGGTGCACCTATACCGAGCCCGAAATCGCCCATGTCGGGCTGTACGAAAAACAGGCCCGGGAGCGAGGCATTGACATCGACACCTTCACGCGCGACTTGCGCGAAGTGGACCGCGCGATTCTCGAAGGCCACACCAACGGACTGGTGCGGGTCCATGTGCGCAAGGGCACGGACAAGATCGTCGGCGCCACCATCGTGGCGGCCAACGCGGGCGACATGATTTCAGAAATCACACTGGCCATGACCCACAAACTGGGTCTCGCGCACATCGCCAACACCATCCATCCTTACCCGACACAGGCGGAAGCGATCCGGCAAATTGGAGACGCATACCATCGCACGCGGCTGACGCCCGTCGTCAAATCCCTTATTGCGCGATGGATGGCGTGGCGCAGATAAGGAGGACGAGTGGCGCTTATCCCCAAAACGGTGTTATACGTCTTCCTGATATCCAACGTGGCGTTGGCCACCGGCCTGCAGGCCGCCGAAGAGGTGTTCCTGCGCGAAGACTTTGAAACCCTCGACGCATGGGAGCCATTGTATTTTCGCGGGATAGACCGGCATACGGCTTATACCATCGAGCAGCAGGAAGGATCGAACGTCCTGGTTGCGAGGAGCAGTGACAGCGCCTCGGCCATGGTCCACAAACAGACGTTCAATGTCGCCGAGTTTCCAATACTCCACTGGCGCTGGAAGGTAGACAATGTCTATGACAAAGGAACCTACCGGCTCAAATCCGGGGACGACTATCCCATCAGGGTGTATATCCTGTTTGCCTATGACCCCGATACCGCGGGTTTCGGTATGAAGATCAAGTATGAGCTGGCTAAAGCCCTCTACGGCCGCTATCCGCCGCACAGCTCCCTGAACTATATCTGGACCAGCCGGCCCGAGGAAACCGATCCCGTCGCCAGCCCGTTCACGGATCGCTCGATGATGATCCCCCTCCGGTACGGATCGAAAGACGTCGGCCGGTGGGTGGAAGAGACCGTGAACATGCTGGAAGACTTCAAGCGCATCTTCGGCGGCCATCCGCCGGCTGAAGCGTCAATAGCCGTCATGAACGATTCCGACAATACCGGTGAGAGCGCCACCTCCTACATCCAGTTCATCGAAGTACGGAAGAGCGCCCCTGGCGGCAAAGATGCGCGACAGGAGTGATACGGCCGGCTCTACGGATGTCCATGGCGCCGGGATCACTGTCATCATCGCTCCAAAAACCCTGTCGAGCTTTGTAATCACATCAACGACACGGACCTAGATTGGCCAGAGGTGACAGAAGTATAAAAAGAAAGGAGTCTCCCATGAAAACATTTCATGTACTCGTGGCCGTCGTATTTTTCGCGACATGTTCCATCGCCGTCGCAGCCGATGGATTGGTCGAAGTAAAAAGTCCTTATAGCGTAAAAAAGACAGTAGACCGGCTCGAAGAGATCGTTCGACAACGCGGTTTGAACATATTCGCCCGGATCGACCATGCCGCAGGCGCGGCGAAGATCGGCCAATCGCTTCGGCCGACCGAACTGCTCATTTTCGGAAACCCGCAGGGCGGCACACCGCTGATGACGTGCGCCCAAACAGCGGGTATCGATCTGCCGCTCAAGGCACTGGTTTGGGAAGATGCGTCCAGGCAGGTCTGGCTCGGCTACAATGACCTGACCTACCTTGCCCGGCGCCATGCCGTCACAAATTGTCCGGTGGTTGAAAAGCTGCGGACGGTCATGGCGGCCATCGCCGAAGCAGCGGTCGCCCGCTGATAATGGACGATCTCCATTGAGCACCGACCACGGTGACCAGGCTATCGGGGAGCGTGCCGCGCACGGATTCATTGGGCTGGAGGTGTTCGAGTTTGCTCATCGTGAGAGGCTATAGCATGTCGTGAGGATTAATTGCAGAAGACTGCATCCGGGAGCCATCTAATTACTCATCTCAAAACCAAGTGATTAAAATATCAAATACGATCGAACGCATATTCCATTTAAAGCACACTTTGTCCCAATCGTCGATTTTTCTCTTTCTTATTTGCCGTTCTAATATTTATCAGGTATGAATATAGGATTGGTACGATCGGTGGGCCTGTTAATACCATTGACAATCAAGCCTATTTTTGGGAGGAAAATTCTATACCATAATAGATGTACCAGGAAATTTTTTTGCCCAATCCCTGCAATCCTCATTTGACATATCGCAACACGAACCTTGGCCGGACTAGAAAAAAGAATAAAGCTCCACCAAAAGCCTAAAAGTATCTTCTACAGAATGGAAGTGGCTGCGATGTCCGAAAGCATAGTTGTTCAATTGATCGGAGGGGTATTCACCCTCCTTACAGCGGTTGTAACAATTATTCTACAAGCCAAGATTAGTCGTTCGCAAACCGACAACCGATCTCACTCGTCCCACCCCGGTTCTGATTTGGAAGAAAAGCGACCAAAGGCCAATCGATGGTCCGCCAACCCCATCGCGACAGCAGTTTTCCTGTCAGCGTTATTTCTCATCGGCGTGACATTGATCAGGTTCGTAATACAGACTTCACCCGGACTAAATCGCAACTACGCCGACCTCATGCTCTTGGTCTTCACTTTTGCACTCATACTATTTTTCGCTTGGGGAGATGCTGTTTTTTCTCTTTTCGAACGTCAAGCAGCCATTCAACTCAAGATCCTCGCTGTCTACACTGGGATTAAGCTCTCGTACATATTTCAGTACCGGCAAGAATGTTTAAATGGTACACAATATCGTAGCTGGTTCTGCCCAAACATGGGCCTACCGCTCTATTTTGACTTTTTTTTCAACGGTTGGAGGCTTTGGGCGCTGATGGCTGTGATTGGAGGCCTTGCTGTCGAAGTGATGCATCGTACGCGGGATCAACGTACTTAATCCAATTGGGCAGAATGTCTTATTTCGACACTAAAAAAGGGGCCGCCCGATGAAGGCTGCCCCCTTGTTTTTATTTGGTGCCGGAGGTCGGAATCGAACCGACAAGGGCTTGCGCCCGGCGGATTTTGAGTCCACTCAATCCCGATGTTTGCATATAATTATTTCAGCTACTTACTTGTGCCGGTTCATCCATTTCTGCCATTTTTCTGCCATCTGGCCTCGGAATCTGATTCAGGATTTTGCGCTTGTGATCGGCGCCGGCGGCCTCGGCATACCACATGGGCATCGAGTAGTCCCTCCAATTGCCCAGGACGCGCAGCGTCTCCACGTCTCCACCGTTCTGCAGGAACATGCTGGCCCAGGTACGCCGGAGAATATGCCACGCTCGACGTGGTGGTAGGTCCACCCCTGCCCTTTTGGCTGCCTCGATAAATCCACCATGCAGACCGGTCTTAAATGGGTTGCCGTTGAGCATACAGAACACATGCTCCCCGCGCCGGTCCTGGCCCCGGATGATCTCCATGGCCCGATCCGACAATTCTATCTCCACCGTGTTGCGGTTTTTCGGATCGATCACCCAGGCGGTACCGCGCTCCAGATCCACGTCAGACCACTTCAATCCAGTGATCTCTGAAATACGCCATCCGGTATTATATGCAAACTCGATCATATCTCTTTTAACCGGATGCTTCATCTCGGCCATGATCGCGCCAACCTGCTCAGGCGTCAGGCATCCGGGCTTTTTGGGTCTGGCGATACGGTAACGGGAAACCTCCAGAAATGGATTGATGCCATTGAACTTGCCCCACAGCTTTGCTTTCTGGTAGATCTGACTTCCCAGGCTCAGATACTTGTTGACCGTGTTTTTGGACACTTCCTTGCCCTTGGCGATCTTGAATTTCTCCACCATGAACGGTGTGATATCCGATAACAACTTGCCCTTGAAAAACTCCTTTAAGATGCCGATGCGGCCCTTGTCGGTGCGCTTATCCTTATTTTCTTTCGACCAGTTTTCAAGGTAGGTGTCGGCAGCATCTTCGAACAATACCGGACGCCGGCCGTCATGGATGGAATAGGCTTTGTTGAATGCCCCCCTCTTGGCGTCGGCTATCTCGATGCTGCGGGCATCAAAGGCGCTCTGTTCACTGGTGGCATCTTTAAGAATTTTTCGGACGCGGGCGCCGGACTGCGGATGAATATAGTCGATGCCGTAGGACACACCCTTCTTGCCATCGACCCGGTACACGCCAGGATATTTTTTTGATTTGGTCACTGACATGAAAGCCCCCCTCGCTTGCCCCATTGAGGTGATCCCACGGGCAGGCCGGTGGGGTTCCGGCTTTTCGCCCCGTCGAGCTATCCCGTGGGCAGATACTTTCATCTATACATGGCATTGCAGTTGTGGTCAAAACCATATTCATGGTATCGATTCAGTCACACCTCAATCAAAGGGCATCTGATAATGAAAAGAGACGATGTTAAGAGGTCTATGCCTCATCTATGTGACCAATGGATAAAGGCCAGCAATAAAGAAAGTACTCCACTCAATCAATTGGGCTTTTACGACTTCTATCAATGGCTTCAGGAAAACCACAGGGAATATATCGAATTCAGAAGTGAAGCTGGCCCAATGTACGATCTTGAATTATGGTTCGATCAGAATTTCAAACAGGCTTGGTCAAGATAAAAAAGGCCCCGGCATCCACCAGGGCCTTGTCATGTCAATGGTGGGGTCAACTCACGCCGGACAAGCCATCGCCTTATAATATCTCGACTCGATCCCTCGGTGAGATACCGGGCGCCTTACGACCTGAGCGTACCGTTCGGCAATTCTCATGAATGCCTGCCGATGGGATAGTCCTTGGTCGACGTAGTTCTCGACCATGTTCACGACCTGCCCACGGGTCAGCTTGCCATCAATAGGGGGGTCATCGATAGGGGTTTCTTCCTGGAGTTCCTGGCCATCGAATAACGCCGCGTAGGTGTCGGCCATGCGCTTGACCTTTTTGTTCACTACGTCTCGGTCCCGGTTGAACATGCGGGCTACCTCGACCTGAGTGAAACCGAACACATTGCACAGCAGGAAAAATTTTTGATCGTCGTTAAATTTATCGGGCTTTGTGGCCTTGATGCCCTCGCGCCTGGCGTCCAGGGCCTCGATGATGCGCTCCACATGCTCCACGGCTTGACTGTACATGGAGACGATGCTGTTTTCCTCGACGCCATACTTTTCGGCCAGCAAGGGAATCGGCAGCCTGTTGAAAAACCGATCCACGAACACGGCCGTCTTTCTCAGACGTAGGTCCTCGGTTCGATATTCGGGGATGTCATCAGTTGAAAAATCATCAACGGTCTTTTGCCGGGTCCGTCCATCGTTTCCGATGGCTGAGTCCTGAAGTTCGGTGAAATGAACTTCCTGAGTCCTTGGATAGAGCGTGATCGAATCATGGTAATGCTTTTCCATCGTTCGACGATTA